>JALUVW010000069.1 GCA_027020105.1 Candidatus Falkowiibacteriota bacterium | reverse complement strand
GGAGAAATAAACGGGGGATATTCCGAGTATAACACGATCAGTTTATTCGGCTCCGATATTCTTTTGTCGGCGTTGTTGTTTTTATTTGTAATTTATAAATTCCAAACCGGAAACAAGTCGGAAATAAATCCAAAATTCCAAATCCAAAATTATTGGCGGTTTATCGCCGCTTTGGAATTATTTATTTTTATTTCCATTTTTTTCGCGCCGGATAAACTGTTGGCCGTTTATAAATACGGGGTTTTTTTGTTGGGAGTCGGATTTTTTTGGTTGATTGCCGGCGCGAATTATAATAAGGTGAAATTGATTTTCAGTTTGCTTGCCGGCATTTTATCGCAAGCAATCTTGGGCATTTGGCAATTTTTAACGCAATCAAGCTTTTCTTCAAAATGGCTGGGACTGGCGGCGCATAAGGCGGGCGAGCTGGGAGTTTCCGTGATTGAGGTTATTGGGTCAGATGGGGTTGGCGAGAGGTGGCTCCGCGCTTACGGCGGCTTGGACCATCCGAACGTTTTGGGGGGATTATTGGCGGTAGGTATTTTATTGATAGTCGCGTCATCTTTAAGAACAAATAAAGACAAAAACCAAACTCAAAACTCAAAACTCAAAACTCAAAACCGCAATTTAAAGTTAAAAGTTCTTTTCTTTGTTACTTGTTACTTGTTACTTGTTGCTTGTTTATTTTTCACTTTCTCCCGCGGGGCATGGCTGGGATTGGCGACCGGATTTATTATTATATTCGCGTTATTGGCTTGGAAAAAAGATTTTATCCGTTTGAAGAAGTTTTTGGAGTTGGCGTTAATCGGGGGAGTGATGACGTTCTTATTGTTTAATGTGTACGGCGATTTGGCAAGGACGCGGATTTATGGCGGCACGCGGCTTGAAAACAAGTCCTATGTTGAGCGGATAAGCTCAATGGAAGAGGCGAAAGAAATAATTAAAAACAAATGGCTGTTCGGGGCGGGTATGGGGAATTATACTTTGGAGCTGCGGAACAACGAAAAAAAATACAGGCCGAGTTTCTATTTCCAGCCGGTTCATAACGTGTTTTTATTGGTCTGGGCGGAGATTGGCCTGTTTGGACTATTGGCGTTTTTGGGGTTATTGGCGGCTTTGGCCCGGCAAGCGGTTAAAGCCGGAAAGGCTTTTTGCGGATTACCTGTTTTATCCGCGTTTATTATAATGATGTTCGTTGATCATTGGCTTTGGAGCTTGCGTTTCGGGATGTTGTTTTTTTGGTTGATAATGGGGTTATTGGTAAGAAATGAAGATATGGAGCAAAATGTGATATAATAAAATTAATAATTTATACCGAGCAATTAATTTTCTACCAATTTCTACCGGCCTTTAGGCCAGGGTTCTGGCGGCTTTAGCCGCCATACGGGAAGTTAAAACTTCCCAAACCCTGAGCTAAAGCTCGGTAGAAGTGTAGATTTTATGCCTAAAATACAAAAATTGAAAAACGGACTGCGTTTTATAAATATTCCGATGAGCGGCACCAAAACCGCCGCGATTTTGGTTATGGTCGGGACCGGCTCCAAGTATGAAAATAAAGACAATAACGGAATTTCGCATTTTCTGGAGCATATGTTTTTCAAGGGAACGAAAAAAAGGCCGAGCGCGCTGGCGATATCAGGCGAACTGGACGGCGTGGGCGGCGTGTATAACGCTTTTACCGGCAAGGAATATACCGGCTATTGGGTGAAGGTTGACGCCGGCAAAATCGGCTTGGCCATGGATGTGGTGAGCGATATGCTTCTTAATTCCAAGCTGGAGCCCAACGAAATAGAGCGGGAAAAAGGCGTGATTATTGAGGAGATGAATATGTATCGGGATAATCCCATAATGCATATTGAGGACTTGTTTGAGGAATGCCTGTACGGCGATCAGCCGGCCGGCTGGGACACAATCGGCGCCAAAGAGAATGTTTCGCGGTTCAAGAGGAAGGATTTTACCGAATATCTGCAATCTCAATACGGGGCGCAGAGTGTGGTGGTTTGTTTGGCCGGGAATATCACGGAACCGAGTTCCAACGCGTTGGTGAATAAATATTTTTCTAAATTGAAAAAATCAGATTTTCAAGACAAGCGTCCGGTTGTTGAGAAGCAAACAAAGCCGAAAATTAAAATGCTTTACAAAAAAACGGATCAGGCGCATTTGTCTTTGGGCGTCCGCGCTTTTCCGCTGGGACACAAGGATGAATTCGTCTTGAAGGTTTTGTCCGTAATTCTGGGCGGTTCAATGAGTTCGCGCCTGTTTTCCGAGTTGCGCGAGCGGCGGGGGCTGGCGTATTACGTCAATACCGCCGCCGAACTTTATACCGACTCCGGCTACTTAACCACTCAAGCCGGAGTGCCGGTTAATAAGCTCCCGCAAGCGGTTAAAATAGTTTTAAAAGAATACGGGAGATTAAAAAAGGACTTGGTTAATAAAAAAGAACTGCGAAGGGTTAAGGATTTAATCAAAGGCCGTTCCGTTATCCAGCTGGAGGCCTCCGACAGCGTGGCGAATTGGTACGGCAGGCAGGCGATTTTGCGCGGAGATGTTTTCCCGCCGGAGCATTATTTT
>JALUVW010000068.1 GCA_027020105.1 Candidatus Falkowiibacteriota bacterium | reverse complement strand
TCTTTACGGAGGGCTTTTTCTGTTGTATAATCAATATTGTGGATCCGAGGGCCCGTGTTGTATGTAGTAACAAGTCAGCGTTGGTACCTGACGAAGCGGGTGCAAGTCCCGCCGGGTCCACATTAAAAACCGTCTCATTTCCGAGGTGGTTTTTAGTTGTCAAATTGCAAATTATTTTCTCTTTTACGGAACCAGATACACAGTGTTATGTGATGTGTTGACGGGATTATTTGATTACCAGTTTAAAACCGCAAAGACTTTTTTATTGGTAAAAACATTTTTATCAAAATAATCTAGTCAATATTTCACATAACTGGTTATTATACAAACTTTTACTTTTTAAATAGCGGGGATTTGTATGTTATGTGGAATTATGTTGTATTTTTTGTATATTGCGGATAAATTAAATTTGTATTTTTAGTATAGCGAAAAAACCGTGAAAACACAATGCTAAAATTATTATTTTTAGGTGATTTTTTCAAAAAAGAGATTCTTCGGATAATTTTACGGGTAATCATTTATTTGCCCCCCTTGTCATTCCGCGCGGACCCCGCGCTTGACGCGGGGGAGACGCGGAGTCCGGGGTTAAACCGCGAAAATTCAATGCTAAAACTGACGCATTATAAAAGGGACTATACGGACTAACCCCGGATTCCGGATATTTTTATTTTCGCTCCGCTCAAATAAAAATTCCGGAATGACAAGAAAAAATGATTTATATTGCCCACAGAATTATCTAAAGAACCAAAAAAAATACGGCGAATTGCCGGTATTAAGAAATTATGTCCGTAAAATTGTTTGGGAGTTATTTGTTATTTGACCGCAGTTTCATATCCGCCTCTTTTAAAGAGCCGATAATATCATCAAGTTCTCCGCCTAAGATTTTCGCGATATTGCTCCATGATTTTTTTATTCTGTGGTCGGTAACGCGATCTTGGGGGAAATTGTAGGTTCTGATTTTTTCGCTGCGGTCGCCGGTGCCGATTTGCTGTTTGCGCGCTTGGTCTTCCTTGGATTTTTTTTCTTCTTCCGCTTTGGCCAAGAGCCGCGAACGGAGAATCTGCATCGCCTTGTCTTTGTTTTGATGCTGGGATTTTTGGTCCTGGCACGAGACTACCAGACCGGTCGGGATGTGCGTAATTCTTATGGCCGAGTACGTCGTGTTAACCGATTGCCCGCCGGGCCCGGATGAACAGAAAGTGTCAATTCGCAAATCCTCGTTTTTTATCTCCAGGTCAATTTCTTCCGCTTCCGGCAAAACAGCGACGGTCGCGGCCGAGGTGTGGACGCGCCCTTGTTTTTCCGTCTCCGGAACGCGCTGCACTCTGTGGGTGCCGCTTTCATATTTCAGCAAGCCGTAAGCGCCTTTGCCGTTTACGGAGAAAATCACTTCCTTGAATCCGCCGATTCCGATACGATTGGAGCTTAGCAATTCCAATTTCCATCCTTGGCTTTCGGCGAATTTGGAGTACATTTTAAAAAGATCGGCCGCGAACAAGGCGGATTCGTCCCCGCCGGTCCCGGCTCGTATTTCCATAATGCAATTTTTTTTGTCGTTGGGGTCCGCCGGACTAAGCTCCTCTTCTATTTTATTTTTTAATTCTTCGTAATCTCTCTCCAATTTCGCCAACTCTTCTTTCGCCATATTTTTTAATTCCCCGTCTTCATCGTCGTTTTTCAATATCGCTTTATTTTGCTTGATATTGTTTTCAATTTTTTCCAATTCCAAAATCATCTCAATTATTCCTTTGAGTTCGGCGTGTTGTCGGGAAACTTCTTGTATTTTTTTCCGGTCTTTAATCACTTCCGGCTTTTGCAGCTCCCCTTCAAGTTCCTTGAATTTTTCTTTAATTTGTCGGTACATTGCGGTGTTGGGCGACAGCTTGGTTAATTTCAAAATTCAAAGCGAGATGCTTAAAATTTTTGATTTTAAATAAAAACAGTTACTCTGTTTTCGCGCGTTATCATTTATCATATAAATAAAATAAGCGAAAACAGAATAACTGTTTTAAAGCGGTTATTTTTCGCCGGTTTTTTTCGTGTTTGTCTTTTTGGTTTCAGTTTTGCCTTTTGGGGTTTTAACGGCGGAAGAAGCGCTCTTAACCGTCACTTCTTTTTTGGCTCTTTCTTTCGCTTGAGCCGCTCTTTTGGCCTTTTTACCCCTTCTTGTCGGCGCTATTGTTTTCTTTTTCTCCATCTTCGCCTGAAACTTCTCCACTCTTTTGGCGGTGTCAACAAGCTTTTGTTTTCCGGTGTAGAAGGGATGGCACGCCGAACAAAGCTCAACTTTTAATTCCTCTTCGGTTGAGCCGACAATGAAACTGTTGCCGCAAGTGCAGCTTACTTTGGCGTTTTCGTGATACTTTGGGTGTATGTCTTTTTTCATATGGCCTTAACTTAACACAGATCACCGATATTATGTTGAATACTGTATTAGCTATGGATTTAGTTTAATTAAGTTTATTTACTGGTTTATATTAACACAAGCTTTTATTTTTGGCAAGAGCGGCTCTTAATCGTTTTCGGGTATCGGCCGATATTTGCCGATAATTACCGGCAGGCGATTGACAAAATAATCGCAATATTATAATCTGTATTATGTGAATTAAATAAATAATTTTAATAAATCAATAATCTCTCATACTTCCGAATATTTTTTCTTGTCCCGATATTTGTTAGGGATACGCGGAAGTAGAGGCGCAAAGAAAAAAGTATGACTAAAATTCCCACTATTGAGGAGATGCTTAAGGCAGGAATGCATTTCGGGCATCGCACATCAAAATGGCATCCGAAAATGGGCCCTTTTATTTTTGGGCAAAGAAATAATATCCATATCATTGATTTGGTCAAATCCAGAAAAATGTTAATGGAGGCGTTGGACTTTATCAAGAAAAACGCCGGCGAAGGAAAAAACATTTTACTTGTCGGCACGAAGACGCAGGCCAAAAAAACCGTAAAAAAAATAGCCGAAGAAACGGGGATGCCCTACATAACCGAGAAGTGGCTGGGCGGGTGCCTGACAAATTTTAACGTTATCAGCAAGTCCATAAAAAAATACAACGATTTGGTTCAAAAAAAGAAAGACGGGCGATTAAGCAAGTACACAAAAAAAGAGCAGCTGGAATTTGACCGCGAGATAGAGAGGCTGGAATCAAGAGTCGGCGGTATGGCGAAATTAACCAAGGCTCCGGACGCGATTTTCATTTGGGACATAAAAAAAGAAAAAACAGCCTTGTCCGAGGCTAAAAAAAGAAATATTCCCGTAGTCGCCGTTTGCGACACCAATGTCAATCCGGAAGGCGTTGATTATGTTATTCCGGCGAACGATGACGCGACCAAGACGATTAAGATGATTCTGAATTTGGTCAAAGAAGCGATTGAAGAAGGGAGAGGCGGGAACAAGAATTAGAAGGAAATCATTGGTTGATAAATTCCTAAATTATAAATTATAATTTCTAATAAAAACTTAATGACAAAGTCCTAATGACAAATCAAATCCAAATGATAAAATGTTTAAATAAGCAATTTTGATTTTGGATTTTTAAACCAAGATAATAAGTTTGTAGAATTAAGTTTTTAACGTATAAAACTCTATGGAAAAAATTAAACAATTACGAAATAAAACCGGCGCCGGAATCGCCGATTGCAAAAAGGCGTTGGATGAAGCCGACGGCGACATTGAGAAGGCGGTTGAACTTTTAAGAAAAAAAGGAATCGCCAAGGCGGCCAAGAGGGGCGACCGCGAAGCGAGCGAAGGAATTATAAAAGTTGACGTTAACGCGGATAACAACGAGGGATATATTTTGGAAATAAATTCCGAAACGGACTTTGTGGCGCGCAACGAAAAATTCCAAAATTTGGCCGATAAAATTTTAGAGATTGTCAAAACCGAAAAACCGTCCGATTTGGAAGAGTTAATGGGCGCCGATATGGAATCCGGCTCGGTCAAAGAAAATTTGGAAACTTTAAGCGGAACTATCGGCGAAAAGCTGGATGTTAAAAAATTTGATATTTTGTCATCTTCCGGGATCGTTGCCGCTTATTCGCACATGGGCGGCAGAATAGGCGTTTTGGCCGCTCTATCCAATGGTAGAGACGAGGCATTGCCTCGTCTCCGTGATTTGGCTCGCGACATCGCCATGCATATCGCCGCCGCCAACCCGAAATATATCTCTCCGGAAGATGTTCCGGAAGAGGAAATAAACAAGGAAAAAGAAATTTACGCCGAACAGCTGAAAAAAGAGGGGAAGCCGGATAACATAATTGAGAAAATTCTGGAGGGAAAAATCAATAAATACTTTGAAGAGGTTTGCCTTATCAAGCAGGAATACATCAAGGATGACAAGAAAAAAGTGGAAGATGTTTTGGGAGACGTTAAGATTGAGAAGTTTATCAGATATTCATTGTAAACTTCCGCGAACCGACAAGTCAATTCGCGAACGCGCCACGGGCCATAGCCGTTAACGGCGTAAATTTTTCAAGTTTAAAATTCGGCAAATTTACGAAAATAAAAAAGCGGCATTTGTAAGTTTGCGAAAGGATTCGCTCGCTCCCGAAGGATTAACGGGAATGGAAACAAATGAACAAGATAGCCATGATACAATTCACTCCCTGGGACAAGGTTTATTATTTTGATTCAAATAACCTTGACCTGACAAAGGGCGACAAGGTTGTCGTTGGAACCGAGATGGGCATGGAAATTGGAGAAGTTGTCGGGCTTAAGGAGTATTCGGACGCGGACGGCGGTTGCGGATGTCGGGAGAAAAAAGGATGCGGCGGTTGCGGCAACTCCGCGGACAGGGAGATGAAGCCGGTTTTGCGCGTTGCCGATTCGGCGGATTTAGACAAAGTCGCCGGAAAGGAAGAAGCGGACGAAGCCTTGAAGTTTTGCAAAAAATTAATAAAAAAATACGGATTGCCGATGAAATTATCCGGCGTTCATTTCGCTTACGACGGTTCAAGAGTTACTTTCGCGTTTATCGCCGAGTCAAGGGTTGATTTCAGGGATTTGGTAAAAGACTTGACCCGCCACTTTAATCGCAGTATCAGGATGCAGCAAATAGGCATCAGGGACGAGGCGAGAATGATGGGAGATTACGGGCATTGCGGGAAACAATTATGCTGCCGCGGATTTTTGCGCGGGTTCACTTCCATAACCTCCGATATGGCGGAAACTCAGCAATGCGCCCACAGAGGGTCGGATCGCATTTCCGGTGTCTGCGGCCGGTTGATGTGCTGTTTGTCATACGAGGAGAAGGGGTACGCGGAACTGGCCGAGAAAATGCCGCCAATCGGCGCCAGAGTAAACGTTGACGGCAAAAGAGGCGTGGTCATCGGCCACCACGTCTTAAAACAATCCGTTGACGTTAAATTTGAGCCGAGCGGAGGAGAGGAAAAGCCGGTCATAGTTGAAGTGGATTTAAACAGGAACAAAAAATAGCTCCAAGCTTTTTGACGTAAAATCAAAAATAAATTCAAGATTCGCAAATCATCCGAATTCGGGTGATTTTTGTTTTGAAATCCCGTTCGCGACGGGGGACTTGCCGCCCGAATCCGGCCACGGCTTAAATTTCGGCTTTTCGCCGATTTGGCTTGAAAATTTTTCCGCTAATTTTATTTGTCGTTTTTCGCGGGATTTGCTATAATAATTTTAAAAGAACAGCCAAGGAGAGGGAAAGCGCCGGCAAGCAACCGACCTTTATTCTCTTTCGCCGTTAAATTTCCGAGGGCGAAAAAGCGCGGCGGACAAGATGTTTTGCCGCGCAGAGGAATTATAAAGAAACATATGCCCAAGACCAAAAATCAAAAAGGATTTGCCAGCACCTTGTTGCTGCTTATAGCCGTTGCCGCCATCGGATATTTTTCATATAAATCTTTGGTCCAGGTCGGAGATAATCCGCGGACGGAAGGCTTTAAAAAGCAAATTGACAAAGCCGAAGATATCGCGAAGCTGGCCGCGGAAAGGGCCAAGCGGATAGAAAATCAGATATCCGATTACGCGGATAAAGCGCCGCCGGAGAAAGAAAATAAAATCAATGTTATTATGAAAATAATTTCAAAAAACAATCCCGGCGAGTATTCAAAAAAAGTTGACAAGGGGATTAGTGTTCTGGATTTAATGGAGTTAATCGGCCAAGAGGACGGCCTTAGCTTTAAATATCGCGAAAGCGATTCGGGAACGTTTATGGAAGAAATTAACGGCGTAAAAAACAATCCTTCCGCCAACGCGCATTGGCTGCTTTACGTGAACGGGAAAATAACCAAGGCCGGACCGGATTATAGGTTGTCCGGCAATGATATTATTGAGTGGAGATACGAAAGCGTGCCCGAGCTGTGGTAGTCTGTTTATGAAATTCAAGCGAATAATACGCGGGATTAAAAACCGCGTATTTTGTTTGGAAGGTGGACGCCTCGCGGCTCCGTCTCGTTTTTCCGCGAGCTCCCGCGCCAAAACCCCGGAGAAAGAAGGGGGCGCGAAAAATGAACTTCTTTATCAAGGGGGAATTTTTGTGCTATAATAAAAATAATAAAATTCAAAACATATTAAAAAACACGGGGATTTTAAGTTTCGGGGTGTGTCGCTTTTGTTTTTCGGTATTTATTTTTTTGTTTTTCTTAATTTATGCCCAACCCACACAGCAAAAAGGCAAGCCAAGTTTTGGCGGAATTAAAATCAAGCATCAACGGCTTGTCAAACAAAGAGGCCGAAAAAAGGATAAAAAAATCGGGGTCCAATGAATTGCCCAAAGAGAAACCGCTGGGCAAATTAACCATTTTTTTGTCCCAATTTAAAAGTCCGTTGATTTATATTTTATTGGCCGCCGGAACAATATCTTTGTTTTTGCGCGATTATGTTGACGCCAGCGTTATTTTCGGCGCGGTTGTCATAAATACGATTATCGGCTTTATCCAAGAGAATAAAGCCAATAACACGCTCAGCAAATTAAAGCGGCTGATTAAGCACAAGGCCTATGTTCTGCGGAACGGGCATGAGTCGGAAATAGACAGCTGCCGGCTCGCGGTGGGGGATATTATCATAATCAAGGCGGGGAATCGTATTCCCGCCGACGCGCGTCTGTTGGAGGCCGATAATTTGCTCGTTAACGAATCTATGCTCACCGGCGAATCCGTGCCGGCGATGAAAAATGTCGCGACGCAAAAAAAAGGGACTTCCATCGCCGATAGAAAAAATATGGTTTACGCGGGCACGATTGCCGTAAGGGGAATAGGCAGAGCGGTGGTGGTGGCCACCGGACAAAAAACCGAAATCGGAAAAATAGCAAGTTTGGTCCAGGACACGGAGGACGATCGGACGCCCCTCCAAGCCAGATTGGCGAAATTTTCAAATTTTCTCGGCATTGTTATCGCGGCGGTAATTATTCTTGTGGCCGCGGACGGCATTATTCAGGGAAGGCCGTTGTTTGATATGTTTATTATGGGCGTGGCTTTGGCGGTATCGGCGATTCCGGAGGGACTAATCGTGGGAGTAACGGTCATACTGGTTTTGGGCATGCAGAGAATCTTGAAGCAAAAAGCGTTGGTCAGAAAGCTGGTGGCGGCCGAAACGCTCGGATCAACCACCGTGATTTGCACCGACAAAACCGGCACGCTAACGGAGGGCAAGATGCATGTGGCTCGCATTATTATCGGAGAAAAGGAATTTGAGGTCGGCACATTGGGATCAAGGCAAGACAGTGTTGAAGCCAGGGTGGTAAGCCTGGCCTTGCAGACCGCCATGATGTGCAATGACGCGGTTGTGGAAAACCCGGAAGACGCTTTGGCCGAATGGAGAATCGTGGGGGCGCCGACGGACGCGGCCTTAATGTCGGCCGCGGTTCAATCCGGATTAAACAAGGACAAATTGCTAAAAATTGAACCGAAAGTCGGAGAGTTGCCCTTTGACAGCAATAATAAATTTATGATCAGTCTGCATAAAAAAAGAGACAGGTTCGTGCTTTACGAAAAAGGGGCTCCCGAGAGATTATTGGACAAATCGGTTATGTTTTACCATAAGGGCAAGGCGCGCAAAATAACCGCGGCCGAAAGAAAAAAACTAAACAATAATTACAATAAGTTGACCAATCAGGGATTACGGGTTATCGGAGTGGCCATACGCCACGTCAAAAATATCCCCGGCTTATCCGCGAAAAGGGGCGGAACGGCGAATAACGGAACCGTTAACTGGTCCGCCATTGACAATAATTTGACCTTTATCGGCTTTATAGCGATAAAGGACCCGCTTAGGCCGGAGGCCAAGGAAACCATTAAAATTTGCCGGCAGGCCGGCATTCGCCCGGTTATCATAACGGGTGATCATCCTTTAACGGCCAAGGCGGTTGCCGTGGAGGTGGGGTTTAAAGTGAAAGACAAAAACATAGTTACCGGCGAAATGCTTGACAAAATGTCCGACGAAAAATTAAAAAGCCAGGTTAAAAAAATTGATATTTACGCCCGTGTCAGCCCGCACCATAAATTGCGTATCGTTCAAGCCCTGCAATCCCGCGGAGAAGTGGTGGCCATGACCGGAGACGGCATAAATGATTCCCCGGCCTTGAAAGCCGCGGACATCGGCATATCGCTCGGCGGCGGCACGGACATCGCCAAAGAAGCGTCCGACATAGTCTTGTTGGATAATAATTTCAAAACCATAGTGGCGGCCGTGCGCCAAGGAAGGATTATATTCGCCAATATACGAAAGGTTGTCACTTATTTGATTTCCGACAGTTTCTCCGAGGTGATTTTGATAGTCGGATCCATTATTTTCGGAGCGCCTTTGGCCGTTTTGCCGACTCAGATTTTATGGATTAACATAGTAAATGACGGCTTGCCGCATTTTTCCTTGGCCTTTGAAAAGGGCGCCAAAGGCGTAATGCGCCAAAAGCCGATTAAAAAACAAGAGCCGATTATGAACAAGGAAATGAAGGTTATTATTTTCGGGGTCGGCCTTACCAGGGATTTGCTCGTTTTCGGGTTGTTTATCTATTTGTTTAACGCCGGAACGGATATCGCGTACCTAAGGACCGTGTTTTTCGCGCTGCTCGGAACCAAGTCGTTGATGGCCATATTCAGTTTGCGCGATTTAAATTATCCGATTTGGCGTTTGAACCCTTTTTCCAATCTGTATTTGGTCGGAGCGGCGCTTGTCAGCTTTGCGCTGTTGCTGTCGGCCGTTTACTGGCGTCCGCTGCAGAAAACGCTGTCAACGGTATCGTTGGGCGCGAACGCTTGGGTATTGATTGTTTTGGCGGGCGTTGTCAGCGTGTTAATGGTTGAGGCGGTAAAGTGTTATTTCCTTGCCGGAAAAAACAGGCAAAACGCGTAAAATTTATGTCATACGGCAAAAAAAGAAACTTAATCGCTTATATTTTATTCAATCCCGGCACTCTGGCTTTTTTGGGAGTGGCGATTATTGTTTTAATAAGCTTTCCCATAGCGAAAAACGTCAGCCAGCGCCATAACATCAACAAGGAAGTGAAGGAGCTGGAAAACGAAATTAAGCTAATTGAGGATAAGAACGCTCAACTGCAAAAACTGATAGATTATTTGAGCTCGGAGCAATATGTTGAAGAGCAGGCTCGGCTTAATTTCGGCTTGAAAAAAGAGGGCGAGGAAACGGTGGTGGTTAATATCGGCGGCGACTCTTCCGCGCCCGTTGGCGCGGAGAGACTTGAAAACGCCGAAGAGTTAAGTTCGCCAAGCGGTAAAGCCAAATCCGGCTTGGCAAAATCAATATACAATATCCCCGCTTTGGAGAAATCGGACAAGGCCGAACCTCGAAAAAAAATCGGTAATCCGGAAAGATGGTGGAAATACTTTTTTGGCGGGTAAAATAAGACAACCGAAAGATAAGCGACCCCAAAACCGTAATTAATTATTTTTTTTCGCGTATGCCCGATGAAGCAAACAACAAAACAAAAAAAATAGGCGGCTTGGATGTAGAAAAAGCGCGCGAGATTATTTTGGACGCCATCGGGGACAAAAAGCGGCGAAAAAAAGATAACGCGGCAAAAACGCCAACGCGGCGAGATTCCGCGCCGTTGTTTTTCAAAGACGGAAAAAACGTCAAAACAAAAGGGGAGATTGAATTATCCGAGTCGGAAAAAGCCCGGAGCGCCGAAGAGGTGAAGCGCGCCATCGGAGAAGGCAAGAAAAAGAATGAGAGCCGGCCGCCGTTGCCTCGCAAGAAGGAAGAATACGCGGAAGCCAAAAAAGAAAATAAGCGAAAGTCGGCGAACAAGCCGGCGGCCGTCAAGCAAAAAAGGACATCACCGCCGAGAGCGCGGAGAAAAACAACGGCGCCGAATAGCCAAGGAAGAAATAACGAGGCGCGGAAGAGGGGCGGCGCCTTAATCGGGAAAAGCCTCGCGCCAAGAAAAAAAGTTCCGTTTCCGGCGAAACGTTCGCTATCGGTTATCGGCGTCGCGGTTCTTGTTTTTTTGGCCGCCGTTCTTTTGTTCGCGATGTTTTATTCTTTGTTTGTTTTTTCGGTCATCAGATTTGACATTGACAATAAGGCGGTTCGCGAATTGTCGGAATACTTGCCCGTACCCGTCGCTATAACGGAAAATGGCGTTATTGAATATTACAGGTACAAAGACGCGCTGAACCGCAATATCGGGAAGTAAGAAAATTTGAGCCACC
>JALUVW010000067.1 GCA_027020105.1 Candidatus Falkowiibacteriota bacterium | reverse complement strand
GTCGCCGAACCCTGTTACGGCTGAAATTTTGGTATTTTTGCCAATTTGCTTTATTTTAGCGTTATTTTGGTATTATTTTTTTATTGTCTTTAGTCTGCCAAAGATGAGATGCATGGGCAACGCCTCTTCTTTAAATGTTGTTAATTATCCGCAAAAAGTAACCTTGACTCCCACAACAGTACATCACTTGATAAAATTATTTATTTAATATATAATAAAAATAACCATAAGATAGGGCCGACTAATTTATTGTCGCATTGTTTTAACGATTAAATCGCCAACAATGAAGCAATGAAACAGTGAAATAACAATATGGACAAAAAAACCATAGAAAAAATTAAAAAAGAATTGCTTGAGAGAAAAGGCCAAGTTGAAAAAGAATTGGAAAATATTACCGAGGGGGACGCGGGCGAATCCAGGGCTAAATTCCCCGATATAGGAAGCAAGCCGGAAGACAATGCCATGGAAATCGGCGAATATTCAACCAATTTGGCCACCGAAAAAGTGCTGGAAAGCACATTAAGGGATATTAATAACGCCTTAAAAAGAATTCAAGACGGCACATACGGCATTTGTAAGTATTGCAAAGAAGAAATCGGCGAGAAACGCATGCTGGCCCGTCCGGTGGCAAGCGCCTGCGTTAAATGCAAAAGCAAACTTCAGGCGAGCGTTTAAACCGGATATTCGCGTTAAATCGGCTTGATTTTTGCTTCATAACCCGACAATACCCCCAAGAAGTATGAATTTACATAAAAAAAAGATGATAATACCATACATAATTATCATCTTTTTTATTATTGCCGACAGGTTTTTCAAGTTTTTGGCCGTCAACCTTTATTTTGGAAACGGGATAAATATTTTCGGAGATTTTTTAAAATTAAATTTTGCCAAAAATTACAACATCTCTTTTTCTCTGCCGTTTAACGGCATATTCTTGAACATAACCGTTATTTTCATTATTTTGGGGCTTATTTATAATTTGATTTACGCGATAAACAAAAAACGGCGTTTGGAGGCGGTTTTTCTCGTTTCCGTTATCTTGGGGGCGATAAGCAATTTAACGGATCGGCTTAAACACGGATACGTGATAGATTATTTGGACTTAAGTTATTTCACGGTTTTCAACATAGCGGACATAATGATTGTCGCGGGAGTTATCGGAATAGGGTGGGTTATGCTGGCATTTGACAATAAAGAAAAAACCGCGTAATATTAACAATGCGACGGAAATAAAATTAAAATTTATGGTTAAATTCAAAGGATGCGGATACACGGGAAAACTGATGGAAAAAGAATTGTTCAGCGAATCCAAAAAATTCAAAGACATCAGATTGTATGACTTCTACATACCCTTTAAAAAGGCCGTAGAAGTGGTAAAGCGGACGCAGCCGTTCGCTGATCCGGCTAATCCCACTCCCGAATTCGCGAATGATTTACGCAAACAAGTGTCCAATTTGTTGAATTTAAAAGATAATGACAAAAAATTGAAATTCTATACCGCCGTGGGTTCGCATCTGGACAGGTGGCATAAAATTGACGCCTTTCTTGAACTTGAAGACGATAACGGAAAAATAACCAGAGTTACTCTTGACGTAACGATAAACGCCAAAAAAGGAGATGAGTACGGCGCCGACATTGTCTTCTTGGTTCCGAGCGACGGAATAGACAAAAGAGTTAACGAGGAGGAATACAACAAGACGATACAAGATTTATCGGAAGACATAAAAAAATATTTTGAATTTAAAAAAACAAAAAAACCATAAAAGGAGATTTTATATCATGCGTAACGAAAAAACAATCAAGGAAAGTCTTTTTGGCAAAACAGAAAAAATCAAGGCAACCGGAAATCATATTCCGGACAAAAATTTGTTGCGCCAACCGTCATTTGAAAGGGAAGACAGTGTAATCTACGTTTTTTGCGTCGGCTGCGGCACCTTGGGGGAAGTGAACGCGATTAGCGCCGAAAAATTAAGCAACAGAGCGACCGACACGGACGCTCCAAGCGTCTCGCCCGATTCCTTTGAAGGAAAATATTTTGAAAGCGGAGCGTGCGAAAATTGCGACAGTGAAGAACAATACATTATACTTAAAGATATTGACTAATACGGCTTAAGTTAATATTTGTGAGGCTGTTTCCTTAAAATTTGGCAAATCATTTTATATCTATTTTGTTGATTCATACCCCTATGAATTCTAAGTAAGTTCTTTAAGGTTGTAATACTGCCATCTAATGAATTAGTCGTATTGGGAATATTTAATTCTGGATATTTCTGATAAACAAACAAGTAAGGTAAATTTGTTTTCAGACTTCTATAAGCTGATCTTAATCGCTTGTGAGTGTAATGCCATTTATCAGTAAATGGATTAACAGTTTTTTCTTTCAAAAACTCTTTCCATTTTTCATGCCAATCTTCCAGTGATTTAGAAAACTCTTTTTCTGTCGAGCCAGCTAATTGTAAAGCTATTTTTCTTAATTCCTGACTAGCTTCCAGTATTGGTCTTCTGGTTAGGTATCTGTTAATAATAGCCACTTGATGAAAATGGCACATCTGCGCCGGGACGCCTGAGAAAACCTGCCTAACACCCCTTTTTCCGTCTAAAACTACGGCTTTTATGATAAATCCTTCGCATTCCAATTTTGTTTTTAGATGTTCATATTGACCTGGTGTTTCTGAGCATATTTCTTTCCAAGCTAAGTTAACTTTCAGATTTGGTTCACGAAATATTAAGGCTCCATAACTTTTAGTGAAAAATGTGGCATCAGCCACTACTACAATTGACCGAGGATTAATGTTGATGATTTTATTGTCATCAACATTAATCTCGTTCAATTGAGATGAAATCCACTGTCTGCACTTTCCATATTTGCTTCCTAGCTCTTGAGCTGTGTGTTTTCCATGAACATATTCATTCCAGAGCTTTTTCTGTAATTTTGATTTTCTGCGCTTATTTTGAAATTGATGCTTGCAACTTAAACATTTATATCTTTGAATAGAGCGAAATTTTCCATTCTTTTTAGTTTTTTGACTGTCGCAAATTGGACATTTTTTTATATATCATACCTTAGATTTAAAATTAATTTTAAATGTTTCTATTATTTTATCTAAAGTAAGAATAAAAATCCAATTTTCAGCCTCACAAATATTAACTTAAGTCACTAATACGTTATTTTTCGCTCTTTCGCTTTTACGGTTTCAAGCTTTATATATCTTGTCCTCTCGGGCAAGATTTTTTTTATGCCGTCGGCCCACTCAATAACGGTTACCGTGTCAGGCCGATTAAAATATTCTTCCGCGCCGATGGCCGTTATGTCTTGAGGAGATTTTATCCTGTAAGCGTCAATATGGCACAGGCTTTTGATTTTTGATTTTCGGCTTTTGACTTCGTACACTTTCATTAACACAAAAGTGGGGCTGGTAATGTTTTTTTTAGCGCCCAGCCCGGCCGCCACTCCTTTCGTGAAAACGGTTTTGCCGGCTCCCAATTCTCCGACCAGCCCGATAATCTCTCCCCCTTTTAGGCTTCGGGCGAATTCTTTGGCGAATTCAAAGGTTTGCTTTTCGGAAATTGTTATTTGCCGCATATTCACGAATTTTTTTTATCCGTTTGGCAGCACGCCATTTCGGTGTGCTGTTTTAGCTTCGCCCACATATAAATTATGCCGATAATGTTCATTAAAACGCCGGCGCCGAGAAACCAATCCTGATAATCGCTTACCACGGCGGCGGCTCCCGCCAAGCCCAACAGCGGAAACACTTCCGCCAGATGATGAGCGCAACAGGCCGCCATTGCCGCGCCGCTGGCGCCGGCCGCGGCGCCGGCCATTTTTAGGCTGTTCTCATGGACAACTATCCGCAATTTTTGGAAAAAAAACATTTGAATCCCGAATCCCAAAAAAAGCGGGGCCAAAAAATACCATTTTCTCATAAAAAACAAAAACGGATGCAGTAAATCGCCCGTGGTCGCCGCCAGTATGGCGTAGTAAAAAACAATCATACCGAGCAGGCCCAATAGGCCGAAGTATATTGGATTAATCTTTATTTTCATAATAAGCCTCCCGCGAAAAAGCGGAAAATTTTTAGTTAAGCTTGGCGCGCTTGAAAAGCTTGAGCGATTTAAAAAACTTGAATTATGCTTCGCCGCCTCTGACAAGCGGAATTCGCCTCAAACGCCCCGTTAACGCCCGGCCGTAAAACCGTTGGCTTAAAACGTTAAAATCGCGTCACCCACCGGCAAACCTTTTATTGTAAGCGATCGCGGATTTTCCGTTTTGGGGAAGGTGAGAATGCCGGTAACATGGTGCCCGCCCATTCGTTCGCTTACTTGTTGCCAGTCTTGGGCCGCCGCTCCGTCCAATGTCGCCAACTCCTTATAATTAAAAGCTGACAAATCTTCGCGGTGATTGTTCATAACCAGCACTATCAGCGTTGACGAGCCGAGCGCCGATTTGTCCAGCTTTCCGTAAAGTTCGGCGTTTAACTCGTTGAGATTTTGTTCGGTCACGATGGTGGAATCAAAATCAATATACCCGACAGTGGCGGAAGCGCTGTTTTTGTTTTCTTCCCGCGTTGCCGCCGTTTTGTCGCCGACAACAAGCGTGTTGACCGAGACCTTGGTTGAGTCTTGGCCGTATTTGCTTACAAATACCGCGCCCCCAATCAATAAAATGATTGCCGCGGCCAGTATTACGGTGGTTCTCTTCATATAAATTTCCGCCGCGAAGAAATATTTTCCCCGACAAAGCGTCGCGCGTTGGAACAATATTTTTCCGCGTTTTATTTTATGGTAATTAATTTATCAGTCCAGTTTCACTCTGCGAAGGCTGTTGGCGTTTGTGATTACGCTGATTGAACTTGTCGCCATGGCGATCTCGGCGATAACCGGATGCAATAATCCCGCCATTGCCAGAGGAATGGCGGCGATATTATAGCCAAAAGCCCAATACAGATTTTGTTTTATTTTTTTAAAAGTGGCTTGGGAGAGTTTAATCGCCCTGACCACGCCGATAATCCGGCCGGACACCAAGGTAACGTCGGCCGCTTCAATGGCAATGTCGGTGCCGGTGCCGATGGCAATGCCCACATTGGCTTGCTTTAGCGCCGGCGCGTCGTTAATGCCGTCGCCGACCATGGCGACAATGCCATGCTCTTTTTGCAGTCTTTGCACTTCTTCAACCTTCTGGTGCGGCAATACTTCGGCCAGCACTTCGTCAATTCCCACTTTCTTGGCTATCGCCTCTCCCGTTCTCTTGTTGTCGCCGGTTATGATGGCGGTTTTCACGCCGATTTCTTTCAGGCGCGCGATGGCCTCAACGGAATCATCTTTTATCGTGTCGGCCACCGCGATTATTCCGGCCAGCGCGTTATCAACGCTTACCAGCATGGCGGTCTTCGCCTCATCCTCCAGCTCTCCCTTTCTTTGTTTTATTTTAGCGTCAATTTCAATATTGAAATTTCGCATCAGTTTTTCATTGCCGATTAAAACCGTTGATTGCCGATTGCCAATCGTTAACAATCCTTTAATGCCGCGCCCCGTTATTGACTCAAATTTGTCAACCGGCAGCAGCTCCAGCTTATCGTCTTTCGCCTTATTGACGATGGCTTGCCCCAGCGGATGCTCGGAGGCGTTTTCCAGCGATGCCGCCATTCGCAATAATTCCCGGTCTTCAAATTTTGACTTTTGGCTTTTAACTATATCCGTGATTTCCGGCTTGCCTTTGGTAATCGTGCCCGTTTTGTCAAACACAACAACCTTAAGATCTTTCATTGTCTGAATCGCCTCGCCGCTGCGGATTAAAATTCCATGCTCCGCTCCCAATCCGCTGCCAACCATCAAAGCCGTCGGCGTGGCCAGGCCCAAAGCGCAAGGGCAAGCGATGACCAGCACCGCCACGGTGGCGAATATGGCCGCGGTTAAAGCCCCCAATCCGGGCGTAACCCATGGCAAAAAATCTTGCGCCCAAACGCCTATCGCGCCCAAGCTGTCGGGAAATATCAGCCACGAAACAAATGTTACGGCGGAAATGCCCAAAACCACCGGCACGAAATAACCGGTTACCTTGTCGGCGAATTCTTGAATAGGCACTTTGGATCCTTGCAATTCCTCCACCATTTTAATAACTTGGGACAAAAACGTATCCTGGCCGACCTTGGTCGCTTTTACTTTTAACAGCCCGTTTTGGTTTATGGTGGCGCCGATAACCTCGTCGCCGACTTTTCGCTTAACCGGCATTGATTCGCCGGTCGCCATTGACTCGTCAATGGCGCTTTGCCCCTCAATAATCAGTCCGTCGGTCGGTATTTTCTCGCCCGGACGCACAATCATAATGTCGTTTAATTTAACTTCTTCAATCGGCACCTCTTTTTCTTTTCCGTCAACAATAATCTTGGCCGTTTTGGCGCCAAGCTCCAATAATTTTTTAATGGCTTGCGAAGCCCGTCCCTTGGCTTTAACCTCCACGTAACGGCCGGTCAAATGAAAGGCCATAATCATCGCCGCCACGCCGGCGTAATTGGCCAAAGATGAAAACAAGGAAGCAAATCCGGTCAAATAAGAAACAACCGTCCCGAGAGTGATCAGCACGTCCATATTGGCGTTTTTGTGGGACACGGCTATCCATGCCGAACGCAGAGTGCTTTTGCCCAGCCAAAACATAACTGGCGTCGCCAAAACAATCATTCCCAAATCAAAAACAAACCGGCTGGGCCAAACGCGGCCGCTCATTTCAAAAAGCATCCAAACGATAATCGGCGCGGTAAATGCCCATGCTCCCCACATCTTGAAACCGGCGTCTCTTACCTTTCTCTCGTCCCTTGAAAGAGAATCGTCTTTTTTGTTATGGATCATATATTTCTAATTTTTATTTTCTAAAATTATAATATCCGGCAAATTTAGGCTCCCAAAACGCTTATGCTTGTTTTGTTGTTATTTGCTCGCGCTTACGCTTAAAATTATAATTGAGAAATTTTTTTACTTGCTATTCTTCAACCGTGTACCCCGTGCTATTAATCGCCTCTTTAATCCGGTCTACGCCAACTTTTTCGCTGTCATACTCCACGGTCGCTTTTTCGGTGGCGATATTGACATTGGCGCTGATGACGCCGTCCACCTTCTTCAAGGCGTTCTCAATTGTCATCGCGCATGACGCGCAGGTCATTCCGGAAATTGGCAAAGTGATGTTTTCTTGCGGCATAAAATTAATTCCAACATCAAAAGTGAAAAATAAAAATTATCATTGACTTTTGAGATTGGATTATAATAAATAATTAAATTTTCGCGTTAATATTAAGTTCTTATTTTTTTAAAAATCCGCAGCAGCTCCAAAATCGCCTTCTCGCCCTTATTGCTTTTAATCGCGTCGGCAACGCAGCAATGAAGGTGATTGTGCAAAAGAAGCTGGTCGGCTTGCTTGAGGGCGCTTTGCACCGCCGCGCTCTGCTGCAGAATGTCAATACAGTATTTGTCGTCCTCCACCATCTGAATAACTTTTTTCAAATGGCCGTCAATTATTTTCAATCTCCTGACTATATCCTCTTTTTTAACGGGTTTTTTGGAATATTTTTTAACCATAATCAATTATGCTTTATCCTGTACCTAGGGTATAGGTATACAAACAGTATAACTCCCGTGAAAATCTCTGTCAAGGCGTAATGCTTTGCGCCGTTAAACGAAAAAACCGCCGGCTCAAGCGACGGTCTTTCGCGAATAAGCAAAATTTCAATCGGGCGAACGCCCGACGGCGGTCATCTGTTGTATTCGTCGTCAAGCCGAACAATATCATCCTCTCCCGTGTATCTTCCGGTTTGGACTTCTATTATTTCCAAATTTGTCTTGCCCGGATTTTCCAGCCGGTGTTTGTTCATGGCGGGAATGAAGGCGCTTTCATTCTCCTTTAAAAATATCTCTTTTTCCCCGTTGATGATTTTCGCCGTTCCGCGCACAACCACCCAATGCTCGGCGCGGTGGTAATGATACTGCAGACTCAGTTTAGCCCCGGGATAAACCGTTATTTTCTTGGCTTTCACGCCGGGTTCCTCAATCAACACTTCGTATTTTCCCCACGGACGATGGACGATTATGTTGTGCTCCGCTTCGTTGTAATTATGCCTGTCCAGATACTCGACGATTTTTTTAATATCGTTGCTTTTGCCTTTCTTTTGTATTAAAATACTGTCATTATTTTCCACGATAATCAAATCTTCCACGCCGGAAGTCGCGATTAAGCGATTATTGGCGCTATGGATAAAAATATTTTTTGAATCCAAGCTGATATGCTTGGCGTTTTTCTCGTTTCCGGTAATTTCGGCCAAACTGTCAAACGACCCGATATCGCTCCACTCAAATCCGCCTTCCACAACGATTATTTTATCGGATTTTTCCGAAATGCCCGTGTCAATTGACACGGCGGGCAAATCGGAAAACTTATCCATAAACTCCCTCGGAGGCTTCATAAACAAAGAATATGTTTCCGGCGCGTGTTTTTCCAGCTCGCCCGTTAACGTTTTCGGCGTGAAAATATACATTCCCGAATTCCATACATACTGCCCGGTGTGAACATATATGACGGCGGCGTCCATATCCGGTTTTTCAATAAACTCGTCAACCTTAAAATATCCGTCCCCCTTTTTCCCTTTTTTAATGTAGCCGTATCCCGTTTCCGGCTTTGTCGGCGTAATGCCGATTGTCACGATATTGTCCACGATGTTTTCCATAACGGTTTTTAACAAGCTCAAATACGCCTCTTCGTTGCCTATATAATGGTCGGACGGCAGCATTATCACGGGAGAGTCGGGGCTGATCTTTTTTACTTCAAGCAAGTATTTAAGCGCGTAAACGGTGGCCGGAAGAGTGTTTAGGCTGGCCGGCTCGGTTAAAATTTGCTTTACGTTAAAATCCTTGTCAATCTCTCTAATCTGATTGGCCACGTTAAAATAATTTTTCTCGTTCGTGACCAAAACAATATTATCGGCCGGCATTATTTTTTTCATACGCGAAAAAGTCTCCTGCAACAGCGATTTGTCGCTATAGAGGTTCAGAAACTGCTTGGGAAAATTTTTGCGCGACAACGGCCAAAGTCGCGTGCCCGAGCCGCCGCAGAGAATTATGCTGTACATAAAGTAAGTCAAAAATTAAAGCTGAAAGTTTAAGGTTTGGAATAATATTGTTATAGATTATATCATAATTCCGATATAGTCAACCGTTGTTAATTCGGGGCGTTCGGCGAAAACGATTTTTCCGCGCCCCTACATATTTTATCCGTCAGGCGAATACGGGAGCGTTTTCGCCGATTTGTTTTGCATTATTGGCAATACTGTGGTATAAAATTAAAACATGTTAACCAATGCCGGGATTATCCCCGGGAATGAATTTTATGCCTTTATCCATCGGCATTGTCGGTTTGCCCAATGTGGGAAAATCAACTTTATTCAATGCCATAACCAAAAAACGGGCCGAGGCCTCAAATTATCCTTTCTGCACCATTGAGCCCAATGTCGGCGTGGTGGAAGTGCCGGACGGGCGGCTGGCGAAATTGGCGGCGGTGTCGCGCCCCAAGAAAATAATCCCGACCGTGATTGAATTCACGGACATCGCCGGGCTGGTCAAGGGCGCGCACAAAGGCGAGGGCCTGGGCAATAAATTTTTATCGCACATCAGGGAGTGCGACGCCATTTGCGAAGTTGTCCGCGAATTTGAAAACACGGATATCGTTCATGTTGACGGACGGATAGACCCGGAAGGAGACAGGGAAACGATAAATCTTGAGTTGATTTTCGCCGACTTGTCCACGGTTGAAAAACGGCTGGCAAAGGTTTCCAAGGAGGCGAAAAGCGGCGACAAAGAAACGATTAAATTAAAAGAATTGCTGGAAAAATTAAAAAGAGAATTGGAAGACGGCAAAGCGATCAGGGGCTTGGAGCTGAACGAAGACGAAAAAAAAGAAGTAAAAAAACTTAACCTTCTCACCGTTAAGCCGATTATATATGTTTTAAACTCAAACTCTGATTCTTCCTCAACAAAGGAGGAGGAAGAAAGTTTGGGCTGGGACGGCGAGATAATCAGGATAAACGCCAAACTGGAGGAAGAAATCGCGAGCCTGCCGGAAGAAGAGCAAGCCGAATACATTAAAGAGCTGGGACTAAACGAGAGCGGTCTGGATAAGTTAATAAAGGCCTCGTATAATTTGCTCGGCTTAATCACTTTTTTTACGACCGGACCCGACGAAACCCGAGCATGGACGATTAAACGCGGCGACAAAGCCCCGGCCGCGGCCGGCGTAATCCATACCGATTTTGAAAAGGGCTTCATACGCGCCGAAGTCGTTAACTGGGAAAAATTCATTGAAGCCGGCGGCGAAGCCAAGGCCAAAGAAAAGGGCCTGATCAGGACAGAGGGCAAGGACTATGTTGTGCGAGACGGAGATGTTTGTAATTTTTTGGTTAACAAATAATGTTTTATTGGGTTGCTTCCAAAACCACAATTTCCCGCCAGACCTTTTGGCCCTTCCTGCCGTAAATAATCGTGTTTCTATCGGTTAATTTAATTATAGCATTTCCACGCAAGTCGGACAAAATCGGATTAACTATTTTAAATCCATTTATGTCTGGCGTTACGCGTTTTGTTTCCGGTTGCCTGTTGCTTGTTACCTGAAACACCGGCCATACCATCACAACCCGCCCGCCCGGTTTTAACACTTTTTTAAATTCAGCCAAACTCTTGCCGTATAAATCCTCCAGCTCTTTAATTGTTTTGTTAAAATCAACCTTTCCTCTCTGCGGCCCCAAATACGGCTCCGTGACGACAGCGTCAATTGATTTTGGCTTGATAAATTTAGATAATTCCAGAACGCTTTTATTAAATAATTGAAAATTGAAAATTGAAAATTGAAAATTGTTTTTTATCCACGCGATATTTTTTTTCGTGTCCTCAACCGCCTTTTCGGAAATGTCCGCTCCAATGACATTGCCGTATCCCATTAACAACGCTTCGGTTAAAATCGTGCCCGACCCGCAAAAAGGATCCAGTAGAGACGGGGCATGCCTCGTTTCGGCGATGTTATCACGGCGTTCACCCGTAGAGACGAGGCAGTGCCTCGTTTCGGCGATGTTATCACGGCGTTCACCCGTAGAGACGAGGCAGTGCCTCGTTTCGGCGATGTTATCACGGCGTTCACCCGTAGAGACGAGGCAGTGCCTCGT
>JALUVW010000066.1 GCA_027020105.1 Candidatus Falkowiibacteriota bacterium | reverse complement strand
TAAGGCCTTCAATAAATTTTCTTCCGTTAAATGTTGTCTTTAATTCTTGTTCTAATTTCTCCATAATTTTGTTGAGTTGATAATTTATTTGATTGTTATTAATAATAAGCTATATCGACCCGCGCAAGAATAAACTGCCAAAACCGTTGTTTAAAAAATAAAAAGGATTTTTACTATTTCACATAATATGCGATTACCCGAAGTTCTCATTAGGGTATTTGGGGATTTTCCTGCGAAAATCCCGGATAATCGTTATTGTGCAAACCTTCTCTTTTAACAGCAATAATTTGTATGTTATGCGGAATTGTAGTATATTTGAATTATATTGTGAATAAACCAAATCTATTTTTATTTTAGCAAAAATATGGGAAAAATACAATATCAGGCGGGCGGAGCGGGGGACTTATTTAAGGAAACCGAAGAGCTGTTAAAATTGAGGAATTGCGGCAACAAGCCCATCGGGAGTTATTCGTTTTATATATATTTAAAAAGTATTTAATATTTTCTCGGTGAGAAAAAATCAACGAGAAAAAGCCCAAAAGGGCGGCGCAAATCTACACCTTGTTAAACGACCTGACGATCAAAGGAGGGAAAGCGCAGCGCCCCCGCAGCGCTTGTAATTGCGTCGCCTACTTGAAAGCAATGATTTGATAACCATATTTTTCAACATCTTCTTTTGGCCAAAAATTCATATTCTTGGTTTTGCCGACATAAGTAACTTCTTTTTCAATTTTTCTGCCAGTATATTCTTTAGTCTCTGGATCCCATTCTTGTAAAACCAAAATATCTCCTTCGTCGCATTGCCAGTCCGCAAGCCGAAGTTCGTATGTTTTTTTGCCATCAAGAATTTTTTGGAAATATTCCGGCCAAATTTTTTTTTGTGTGCTTCATAATGTATGATTATCAATTAAATTTTATAAAATTCGCTAGGCGTAATTACAAATGTTGCACAACGTTCGCGTGTACCCGAAGTTTTTATTTCTCTTCCTTATTATATCTTCAAAAAGAGAGAAATAAAAATTTGGGGGGAGTAAAAGAGAAAATCAAATAATTTACCTTACTTGTCCGCCGTAGTTTTAGCGAAGGTGGATTAAGCCCTTTTTCAATTTTTTTGGTCGCCGAGCTTGACATAGACCAGATAATCCGCTATATTAAAATATCAATAAAAATGTTGATAAATTGAATTTTGACAAAGAAAGAAGGAGGTAGAAAAATGGGACTTGATTTAACAATACTGCCAATGCGTGGTCCGCAAGAGATGGGAGGGGTCAGCGTTTTGACTTACAATCGTCTTGAATTTGATCGTGACTATGATATTTTCGGTCAGATCATAGAATTGGACGATAGTGAGCCAACAATAAAACCGTTGGCAATTCCGCCCCAAATGTGGATTCAAACGTATGAGAACGAAGGAATTAAACGCACAAGGACGGACAAGTATGGCACCGAACTGACGTTCGTTTATGCCGAGGAATTAAAAAAACTGAACCTGCCCGAATATGTGTCGGCTCGCAATCGAGCCATCAAGTCATTCATTGATTCTTTGCCAAATGATACACCGATTATCCTTTGGTGGTCATAACCAAAGTTGATCTCGTCCGTTCATGCCCTGTGTGAAATTTCTACACAGGGCTTTTTTATAAAAAAATGAAAAAGGGCCTTTAAAAAATAGAGAATTATTTAATTTTTCTCTTTTACGGAACCAGATACACAGTGTTATGTGATGTAGCCAGAAATTTTTTTCCTCTTCAATGTATTTTGGTAATTTATTCGTCTTCTTTTTTGCTTACCTTGCCTAGAGCCTCTGTTGCTTGATCGAGCAGAACCCTAGCTTTATCTAATCCCTCTTGCATGTTTGTAATTCTTCCAGCGCTCATATTATTTAGAATCTCATAAGCCTCATCAATGCGTTGAAATACTTCACCAACCGGCCCATCGGCCCTTTCTGCTTTTAATTCATCACGGATTTCTTCTCTGCGTTCGTGTGGCGCAAAAGTAACTCTTTCCTCTATTGAAGGCTCGTTAGAACCCTCGAAATTTTTTAGTTGTTCCGACATAGTGTTATTGGTTAAATTATGAAACTGATTAAATTATATCACAAGTTATGTTCGACCTGAAATAATTTGCCAAAAAATCTAAAAATAATAAAGAAATTTTTGGCTATTTCACATAACCGGTTTTTACGCAAACTTTTTGTTTGGATAATAATTAGTATTTGTATGTCATGCAAATATATGATATGTTTACATTATCATCAACCGTACTAAAATTTTATCAAAAAGAAGAAAAAATGTCAATTTTGGAAAAAAGCAAAAAACTTATTAAAATTAAGAAATTGCAGTCCAAAAACCATAAAGAGCTACTTTTTTATATCCGTGAATATCTTAGGGACGACGCAATTATATACCAAAGTGACCAGTCCCGCGATTAAAAATATTAAAAGTCCGCTGGATTGAAGCCGTTCTTCCATACGGGCGGCTAAAGCCGCGCGAACCCGGCCCCTCCTCTCGCGAGAGGAGGGGCGGTGGAAATTTT
>JALUVW010000065.1 GCA_027020105.1 Candidatus Falkowiibacteriota bacterium | reverse complement strand
GTGGTGATACCTTAAAAATGATGAGAATATGGAGAAGATTAGGAGTAGATAAAATTTTAGAAAAGGCATATAAAAAAGGAATTGTGATGTCCGGCTTGTCGGCCGGTTCAATTTGCTGGTTTAAATATGGGCATAGTGATTCACTAAAATTTAAAGATAAAAAAGCTGACTATATCAGGGTAAGAGGATTGGGGTTTATAAACGCATTGCATTGCCCTCATTACGATGTTGAAAAATCAAGACAGAAATCCTTAAAAGATATTATGAAGAAAAGCGGTGGGGCAGCTATCGCGCTTGAGAATTGTTCAGCTATAGAAATAATAGATAATCAATATAGAATTATTACGTCAAAAAGGAAAGTTAATGCCTATAGAGTTTATTGGCGTAATAAAAAGTATGTTAAGGAAAAAAATCAGCCAAAGCAAGGAATTTTTACCACTAGATAAATTATTCAGTGTCAAATGAAAATTCATTATCTTGTTTCTAAACCGAGACGGTTCGAATCCGACCCCGGGAGCCAAAAACAAAAAAACAGGCGGGGCGCCTGTTTTTTTGGTTTTAAAAATTGTAAAAACATTTTTTCGCCCCGATTAGATTCGCAAGTAGAAAAGTTTTATTTCAGGCCTATTTTTTAATGTCAGATTTTGACTTTTAAGTCCAAAACTGGTAAATTAAAGGCAGGTCATACATTGAAAATCAAGAATTATGAACGATAAAAAAGTAAAACAATTGGTTATTTATCAAGCGAAAAACGGAAGCATAGAGTTTCGCGGAGATTTTGATCGTGGGACGATTTGGGGAACACAAAAGCAAATCGCGGAAGTTTTCGGTGTAGAACGCTCTGTCGTCACAAAGCATATCCGTAATATTTTCAAAGACAAGGAATTGGACAAAAAATTGGTATGTGCAAAATTTGCACATACCACCCAACACGGAGCAATAAAAGGAAAAACACAGACAAAGGAAGTTGAGTTTTATAATCTGGATATTGTTTTAGCGGTCGGATACCGAACAAATTCCGCTAGAGCGATTGAGTTTAGGAAATGGGCGACCAAAATTCTTAAACAGCATTTGTTGGAGGGATACACCATCAACAAAAAACGCATCGGGCAAAATTATGAAAAATTCACGCAAGCAATCGCCGATGTGAAAGCGCTTTTGCCGTCGGGCAATAAAGTAAAAACAGAAGATATTTTGGAGCTTGTTCAAGTTTTTGCCGCTACTTGGATTTCACTGGATGCTTATGATAAAGACAATTTTCCCAAAAAAGGCGCGAGCAAGAAGAGGGTTGTTATTACCGCCGATGAATTGTCGCAAGCCCTGGTTGAATTTAAAAAAGAATTAATATCCAAAAAACAAGCAACTGATATTTTCGGCAGGGAAAGAAGCGTAAACGCCGTTGAGGGTATTGTCGGCAATGTATTTCAATCCGCGTTCGGCAAAGAGGTTTACCCGAGCGCGGAAGAAAAGGCGGCCAACCTGCTTTATTTTATGGTAAAAAACCATCCGTTCGTGGACGGCAATAAAAGAAGCGGAGCTTTTGCTTTTGTGTGGTTTTTGCGTAAAGCCGGACTTTTGCGCGCGAGCTTTACCCCGGAAGCGTTAACCGCCTTAACCCTTTTAATCGCCGAAAGCCGATCAAAAGATAAAGATAAAATGATCGGTTTGGTTTTGCTTTTGTTAAAGAAATAGCATAGTTGATTTTGATATTTTTCTTGATGACAAGCTGAATGATGTTTTGTTAAAAGGGAAATGCGTTAAGTGCGGGAAAAACATTAATCGCCGTCTGGAAACGGGAGAGGCGGAGGGATACGCGGAAAGGATTCGGGAGATAAAAAATTCTTTCAGATAATATGAGAGAAAAAAATATTCGCTTGCGGAATTGCGCGTTTGTTGATTTTTATTGATGTTCGCGTTATAATAAGCTCAATAAGCCGTGTCGCCAAAATAAATTGTTTTATTTTACAACCAACAAAGAGTGTTTTTAAGACAATAACATTAAGGAGAAAAAAAGGAGGAAAAAATGAAAAAGAAATCAAGGAAGGCAACGGGCCGCGTTATCAGCGGAGCGGACGTTATCGTTGACATTAAGCGGAGGACAATAATAATGTCCGGCGGCATAAATCGGATGACCGTTGCCGCGTTCCAGAGAGCTCTTTTTGAAATACAGAACGAGAGTCTTGAGGAAATTGTCGTCAAGATTCGCAGAGGAAACGGAGGTTGCGCGATATCGTCAATAATGATATACGGCTTGTTGTGATCATGTTTCGCTCCGACCAAATGCGTGGTTGAGAAGCGTGCTTACTCCGGATCTTTGCTTGTTCTGCAGGGGGCGTCAAAAAGGATAATCAAAAAGAAGGCGTATTTAAAATTTCATTGGGCCAATGTGGAGATTATTGAAGGGGCGCATTACGACATCAAGGAAGTCGGCAAGCTCTTGATTTACCTTTTAAAAATGAACGACGGGATGTATAAAATAATAAACGAACGCGCGGGAATACCCGTTGAGGATGTTAAACTTTTTTTCGCGACGGAAGCCGTTATTCGGCCGACAAA
>JALUVW010000064.1 GCA_027020105.1 Candidatus Falkowiibacteriota bacterium | reverse complement strand
ATTTAGCCGCTTTTTCTTTTATTGTTCATTTAGGTAGCGATTAAATAACTCATTCAATCTAATATATTCTTCATTAGTGCCATGAAATGGCCAATCAACTTTCTCGGCGAGACGCTTGCAAAGCGCGTCAAATTCTTTTTCAGATTTTAAGAGCCGCAATCCCAATTGATCGGCCGAATGCCTGAGCAATTGATTATTTTTTTCTATATCAATTTCCGATGACATTTTTTCTAATTCTATGTACGAAATCGATCCGGCAGAAACCAACGAAACTATTATATCATTCGGCAGTGTATAGTTAAAAGTTTCCCTTTCTCCAACCTCCATCGCAAAACCAAATTGAGCAAATATTTTTACCATTCCTAAAAATTCTTCCGGATTGATTTTTTGAGCCACTTCTATTCGATCGTGAGCTCCAAATGATCCGGATTTTACCACTACCTCACACTCTCCATTCGTTACCCTCACTCTTATATCCAGTTTTCTTGTGTCGATATTACCAAAATACATTATAGATAGTCGTTTTGTATGTGAACGCAAAACGCCTACTTCTCCGAGACGATCTTGGAATAATTTCTTATCTTGCGCAGGTATCTCGGCCCTTAATTCTAATTCTATTTTTTTATCCATAAGATTATCTGATTATTTTTTGGTAATAATATACGCGTTATGCGCCATTTCTAATGTTACCGCTCCATTCGCATCTGAATATTTTTTCATAAATTTTTTTAAATGAGGAGAAAATTCTAAAAAATCAGAATGATATTTATAAAAATCAAACCCTAAAATCTCCAGCATTTCATCTGGGTTTTTTGCAATCACATGCGTTTTGAATGATTTTAAAACGGCTCCGTATTTCCGCATAATTTGTTTCAATTCGTTGTCAGAGGAATGATGCTTGCGATTTATCAATTTATAAAAATAAGTGTGTATTTTCCTCCACGAACCTTTTTGGGCGTCAATGGATAAAATAAGAATATTGCCGCCAGGATTCAACATGCCATACATTTTTCCTATCAATCGCTCCCTTTGTGTTTTCGGAAAATAGGTTACAACATAAGACGCTAAAATAAAATCAAATGATTCATTTAAATTAACTTCTTCCCATGTTCTATTCAAAACTCTAATTTTTTTGTTCTTTATAAGTTGTTTTTAAAAACTCTGATTTGGCTCAACAACAAGTGTTGAGTTGACTTTTTTTGAAATTATTGAAGTCAAAAAAACCATCACCGGCGCCAATATCAAGAAACTTCGTTTTTTTATTAAGCTTGATATTGTTTATTATAAACTTTTCAATAACAGATTTTTCATCTGTTCTTCTTAAAAATAATTCGAACGATTTTTTATATATAGAGTCGTTCATATTTAGTCAAACTTTTTTCTTTTTTCTTTCAGCGTCTCTCCGTGTTCTTTCTCCCATTTTTTAATTTCGTCTTTTATTTCTTTGATCCTATCTTTACTGATTTCATCAAGTTTAATTCCGTACGAATTACAAAGGTCTATAAAACTAAAAAACACCTCGGAACATTTTTTCTCAATTCTGCTTCGGTCGAAAGGCTTTCCATAAATCTCTATATCCATAATAACCTTCGCCAATTTTCGAGCTCCTCTTGAAGACCGATAATAGTGCCGACTCGAGGATATGACACCCTTGATAACAAATCTCTGCAGAATTTTTGTACTTCGTTTAGTTGCATACTTATTTTCTTCCTATTAAATACAGATAATGCCCCCAGCCCTTTTCTCCGTCGCTTGCGTCGCCCCGAGGCGCTACCGTCTCCGAGCTTTGTGGTAACTCCATACTCCGCTCACACTTCGCAAGCACCTCGCACTGGCCGCTCACATTCGTTCGCGATGCCTGCTCGGTGTTGCTTCGTGTTCGCTCTGTGGCTTCGTTCAAGGATTGTGGTAACTCAAAAAAGCGGTTTGTGCTATCACACAACGGATAGCACAAGCAAATCATATTGCGCTTGCCCCAACCCGCCCATGCGCGCGCAAGCGTTGCTCCCTAAAAGTAGATTACTCTTGCTCCAATTTTGACTGTATTTTATTGACCAAGGAATCAAGCAGAGGAAAATTACTTACAAAAGATGACTTTGCTGGCTTGAAATCATCTGCTATTTGTATTTTGAGATCTTCCAAAAACTTATCAATTATTTTTTTACTTTTCTTGTTTTGATGTAAATATGTCCGAATTTGTTCAACAAAAGGTCGTGTATCGCTCAATGATATATCACACTCGTCATTAAAAGTTTTTTTATAAACTTCACATGTCTTTCCTTTAACAAAATTGACGCCCAAAGTATCTTCAATAGTTCCATTGTCAATTATATCCCCAACCAAATCGCGTATTGTAACGACATTATCTGAAGAATATGACCCTGCTATTTTTAGAATTTTTTCTTTATATTCTTTTCCCTCTGCATCATCATCAAGAATAACCAAAATTGATATATCAGTATCATTTAATTTTGAAGCTAATGTGTCAATATTGCTACCATGTCCATTTGTAATTCCATATTTATCTAATCCCTTAATCATAAAAGCTTTTTGAAGTATTTTTTTATCAGATGCCCCCTCTACCAAAATACTATGTGGGTTTAATAAATCTTTATACACCTCAATACCAAAAGCTTCTCTCAAAACTTCGTCATCAATAATATCGGTGTTTTTATCTATTTCTATTTTTTCTGTAAATGCAGATTTATTTTTTCTTATTATTACATTCCTTTCTTTGTTTTTTCTGTCAACCAAAAATGGTGAGTGTGTGGATATAAATAAATAATTATTTTTACCGATTTCCAACAGCTCATTTCTTAGATCTCTGATTCCTGACGGGTGCAGGTGAGCTTCTGGCTCATCTATAAGGATGAGATTATTTTTTCTGTTTGCCATTTTTGTCTCAACAGATAAAGAAAGGATTAAAGACATGAACTGTTTAAAGCCCTCGCTTCTTACAGTCATCTTGTGATAGTTAAATTCATTGTCTTTACCGCCGTCTCTAACAGAAACAACACATAATCCACTCTCGACTATTTCTATATCAATTATAATATTATGTTTCCAAATATCTTTTACATACTTTGTTACTTTGTCGCCAAGCGTACCAGCCAGCTTTCTCCTTAATGAGTGATTTGATATTTTTTCAATCTCCGTTGCTATTGAGTTCTTATCAGTAAAACCAGCAATATAAAAGATGTGTTTTAATGGTATATTGGAGTCTATATCATCTTTAAACTCATTTAAATCAACCTCTGAGACTAAATATTTATCAGAAGGCCTCCAAAAAGAAACGCTTGGTGAATATCTTCTGATAATATTTTTAATTTTTTCTGAAAAATATTCTTCAAATAATTCAATCGTAAGTTCTTGAAATGACTCCTCCTCATCATTTTCTTTACTTAGAACGAACGAATCAACCGCAACTTGTTGTCCTTGTTTATTCGTTATATTTTTTTGCGTTTTCTTTATGAATAAATTTTGAGTCAATTTTTTAATATCAAAAGAAAAATCATCAGCAAAAGAATTCCCGTCGTGTTCTAAATAAACATTCTTTATTATATTTTCAATCTCAAAATATAAAAGATCGCCATTTTCAATGGTTTTTTTAAGTTCGTTTAAGCATGTTTGCTTTTGTTCAAATTCCAAAGAAAACCAAAAATCCACAGGATTATTGTCTTCGTCTTTTTGATTGTGAAGTATATTGTAATCAAACTCTTCCTTTGGAGTATCAAAATATGACATTGCCTCTAAGAGGTTGCTTTTTCCTGATTCGTTAATACCAACAAACATGGTGGTATAACTATTGCCATATTTTTTTATGTCAAACTCAATTTCTTTAATTGATTTGAAATTTTCAATTTTAATTTTTGTTAATTTCATATCAGCTAGATATCTCAAAAATCTTTTTTACTAATTTTGTTCGCGCGTAAAACGCACGTGTAATTGGGCGGCGCTCACCAGTTCGTGGGTTTATTCCGCCAGTTCCTTTTGTTCGTGCTTGTATCCACTTTCCGTCTTTCCCAGTCAAGGCATCAAACCCTTCTTTTATAAGTTTATTTCGTATAAGGTCATAGTCCGCTTTTATTTCTTTTATCAATTCGTCATCTTCGGCAAAATCCAAACTCGTTACATTTAACAATTTCGCGCTTTTTGCATTTTGCCCATTCCATTCAACTGCACAAAAAACAATGGCTTTCAATTTTGCCCAAACATGACTTTCAAAAAATGAATGTGCTATACAAACCATAATTGAAATTTTGGATAAGTTTTTTTATCGGAGAAATTAAGATATTTATCATCTTCCCAAACGAGCTCTGTAAAATTTTCATAATCTTCACCATATCCAAGACACATGACTTTCCAACGAATAAACGGATTAAATCGCAAAATTAACTTAGCGATAAAATAATGTAAATTAATCTCCATATTATACCAATCGATAATTACCACGTGACACAAAGTCTAAATATCCTTTGTCCCGTAAAATTTGTAATTGTTGTCTTATTTTATCTTTAATATGTTTATTTTCAGGATGTAATTTGCTAAGTTCATTTTCAAACGCGTAAATATCATCAAGAGTAAAATTCCTTCTACCGATACTCTCTATGCATTTCATGATATCCAATAGCCATCCTTTTACTGGTATTTCTTTCTCTTGCCGTAAAAACAAAGTTTTTTGCCAATTTTGCAACACCTTGTTTTTTGGTTCAGTATCACCATTTTTGACAAGAAAAATTTTCCCGCTATTTGGTATGGAGTTTAATAGAATATTACAACCAACCCAACCTGCACGACGCGCATTTTGAGAAAGTGGTTTTCGTCTTTCAATAATTTCTGGAATAAAAAAATGCTTTGGAATGACTAAAAAATTTAACACTTGATAAGTTTGTGGGTTATAATTCAAAAAGAAAAAATTGGGATTGTTTTGACTCGTTAATCTTTCAATCATTGTTGCATATGCACCATCAACAATTTTTTTACCAAGATTATTTCGTTTACTTTTGAGTTCGTAATCCTCATTGCAATTTGTGCAAGAAAAATCAGCGACTGGTTGATTGTTAGGATATTTATCTATTGCGTCAAAACCGCAGTTCGGACAATAAGCTTGATTATCTACCCAGTCCTCAGTCAATACTCTAATCTTTTGAGAATTACTTTTGTATGAATTGGCTACTTGTGTGTTAAAAACTATTTGCATAATTTAATTCAAAATCTTTTTTTAATCCGTTACTTTTATCCCAATCACCTTTATTAACACTTACACGTCGCCCAGCATGGACTGTAAATCCTCCATTTGAAAGGTTGTATGGAGGATCGGCAAAAACCATATCAACAGAATTTTCTGGAAGCGATTCTAACAACTCCAAGCAGTCTGCTTGATAGAGTGTAAATTTTGGTTTTTTATAATATGGTTTTTGCATAATACTATTTATATTTTTTCAACAATTTCGAAAATGTCTCATGGAATTTTTCAGCAGTTTCTTGCATCCATGCAAAATATTTTTCCCAGTCGTCAGTATTATCAATTACACCAGGAAGTTCTGCTTTAATTCTACTTGCTTTCTTTTCTGGTAACTCCATCCATTCAATTTTACCAAGCTCTTTCTCGACTTCTTCTTTATGTCGTTCAAGAAAATGATACACTTCTTTATTGTCAGGAATATAAAGCTCAGTTCTTATGACTCCGTCAAATGAGTTGAGGGTTAGAGAAATATGGGCATCACTATTACCGATGCTGATATCAAACCAATGCTGTGGTCGTGACTTTCTTCCTAATCGTAAAATAGTGTTATGACTTTCTGCGTACGCTTTAAACTGATTCCAAAATTCAAGCTGCCTAGCGGCAGTATCAGTAATTTTACTACTACTTACTGATTGTTTAACTGTCTTTGCCCAGTCGTTTGGCTTGGAAACAACCTCAAATTTTGGCGCAAATGGAGAATCTCCAATTTGCCAAAGCTCAACTTGAATCAAGAAAAATGCCAAATCTTCATCCGTGTGTTCATTAAGCCAATCAATTGCTTGTCTGTGTTCCTCTCGTGCTTCTTTAACAACCCAAATCACCATGCTTGCATCAAATCCAGACGCATATGTAATTATCTTTCCAAGATGATCGTGGTTTGTTGGTTCTAATTGATTTTCAATTACTATTTTATTTCCCGTATTTTCTTCCTCTGCGAGAATATCAACATTAAACCTACCAACTGTTGCTTCGGTTTGAATAAGTTTTATATCAACACCGATCTCATCACTCAAAAAGCGCAAATTTTCTTCTTCTGCAAGCCAATTGGTAAAATCTGTCGCTTCATGACTCCACGCTTTGCGTAGATCTACTTTTTTAATTTTTCCTAAATTATTAGTTGCCATATTGTTATTGTTTAAATAAATCGCCAACGCTAACGCCCAACGCTTTGGCGATTTTTTGCAATGTTTCAGCGGTTGGGTTGGAATTTTCGTCGGTTTCTATCTTGACGATTGTATTCAACGCTAAATTCGCCTCTTTGGAGAGGCGATCTTGCGAAATGCCTTTTTTCTTTCTTAACTTTCTTATGTTATCGCTTAATTTACTTGCCATATACTACCATTATAATAAACCTATTGTATTAGTCAAATTTTGAAGCGTCGCAAGCAAAACCAAAATTTCCTTTCAATTTTTTGCACCCCCCCCTGCACCCCCGCCGTTTTTTAAGGATAGGGAAATTTTGGTTTTGCGAGCGCGACTGGAAGGAGCGCGCCCGAGGCGCGGAAAGGTTGGCGTTGATACGCGCTCCGCGCGTAAGATGTTGTTGCAAGCCGCCACGCGCTCGGCGCGTGGTCAGTCGTCCAAATCCGCTTGCGGATTTTCCTTGAAAAAAGTTCGGATTTCGTCCAAAATACGGAGCCAAAAACAAAAAACAGGCATCCCGCCTGTTTTTTGTTTTTGGCTCCCGATAAATCAAACACGCAAACTTTTGAAATTGTTTTACCGAATTTAATTCACAAATGCAAGAAAAGGAATTTAAAATGACAACTGACGCGCGCTCCGCGCGCGCGGTAATGCCAAACTCTGGCTTACGATTTGCGTTTCCGCCCGCCTCGCAAGCTCGGCGGTAGCCAAAAACAGAAAAATTTTCTTTTCATTTTTTAATTTTCGCCCGCCCCCTTTCTTTTAATAGGATAGAAAATTTTTTCTGTTTTTGGCTTAATTCCGCTACGCGCGGAATTGCGGAAACGCTAACGCCGACAATTCCTTTTTTCCGCGCCTTCGGCGCGGTTGTTTTCAGCCCTCTTTTTTCTCCGCCTTCGGCGGAGCGGAGTTTTCTTTTCGGGCTTCGCCCGAATTTTTGGGACAAGGTTGAATTTATTTTTATTTGAATTTTATTTCTGGCATTAAATCAAATAACTTTTTTGTTTCAGAGATAAGTTTTTCTCGCAATTCAATATCAATGATTGATTGTTCAAGCGCGTCCATTACCGATTTCACATTATCTATGTTATCCGAATTGACTATTTTTGCCAAATTCAAATAAGCGACAAGGGCAACTCTCACATACTCTTTGTGTTTATAAAGTAAATTAAAGTCGGGTATCGGCAAGTTATTGTATGCGTTCGGGCTTTCTTTTGCGATTTGTTCAAAAAAGGATCCGTGCACAAACGCGCTTCTCGCCCTGTATAATTTTTTGATGTCTTTTTCGATATCGGGAAATTTCCAAGCAAGCAAAGCAGCGATTCTTTTTCGCAAACGATACATCACTTCTTCATTTCTGCTATCACCGGCGGTAAATAGTGCTTCCAAAATTGTTGTCATTTCTGCTGATTCTCTTTGCCAGCCAAATGAGCTTTTTGAGTTTTCGTAATCTTTTAACTCAGAATATAAAAGCGCGGCTACAAACAAACGCCAATCTTCTTTATTCCACGATTGTATTCTGTCCAAATGCCAACTACCATACTTGGATTGCTCAAAAAGAGTTTTGTAAAATTCAACAAAATTTTTATTGTTAAAAATTGAGCAATCCTGCGTATGAAAATAAGTCATTGAATCTTTATCGTGCTTTTGTCGCATAATACCCATATCATTTACATAGAAATACGGGTACAAGAAGTTAGGAGAATAGAGGTTTAATATAAACATCGTTTCGGCGTAGCTAAAACCGCCCTCCTCTAGCGTGTCGGGAATGAGTAGCCCCCATGAGCATTTTTTGAATTGTTCTTCCGTTATCGCGTACGGTTCTCGGCTATCATTATCCGTTTTGTAATTGTGAACGACATTATTGTTTACTGGAGGGATTTTATTTTTAAGCTCCTCAACAAATTCGTCAATAGTGAATTTTTTCAAATTCCAAAATTCGTAGCCGTATTGTATTTCAGATATTTTTTCTGTTTGTTCTGGCTCTTTGCCCATAAAGGCGAAAAACATTGTTTTTGTTCTATTCATACAGCCAAAATGATTTGTATTATTAACCCGACAACCATAATGATAGTTAAACCAACAATCCACCAAGTAAGTTTTACTAACTTTTCTGTATATTTAGATGATTGTTTATTAAATGTTTCAATGGTCGTGGCGAGTTTATTAACCTCAATAACCGCTTTTTTAATGCGGTCATTAGCTGTCGCGGCAAGGTCGCGGTCTATACCGTTCCCTGTTTTTATTTCTGGAAAATCTGTATCATTCATTTTTTATTTGTTAAAATTAAATTTATAATCTTTCAAATTATGCTCCCAAATCCTAATCAATTTCCACCCCTCTTTTTTATAATGCCGATTAACTTCTTTATCTCTTTGCTTGTTTCTTTCAATTTTCGGGAGCCAATAATTTTTTCTTGTTGACGGCAAGCGACAATGCTTTTTGCAGCCATGCCAGAAACAAGAATCAATAAAAATAACTGTTTTATATTTTTTCAAAACCAAATCCGGTTTTCCAAAATATCCTTTCGGATTTTTTCTGTATCTAAAACCTTGTCGCCAAAGTTTTTTTCTAAATTCAATTTCAATCTTTGTGTCCTTGCTCTTTATTTTTGACATTATTTCGCTTCTTTTCTTTTTTGAAACAGTGTCTGCCATAACCTAATTATCAAAAAGCTCAACGGGATTAATTTTGAATTGCAACATTTTCGCCGAATCTCGTCCACCGTCTCCGCCTTTTCTTTGCATTCCGATTTTGCCGATTTTTAAACTTCCTTGCGGTGAAACTCTAACATCGCCGTTTCCAAAAACATTCATCGCTTCAAGCCAATATTGCGCGGTCTTATCTTTTATTTAATTTTCAAATTCCGACCATCTCATTCTAAATTTATTCTCACTAATTCTATCGAACTCAAACAAACATTCTCCACCAAGTTCTCCGTTATCAAATTCTTCAAGACTAATCATGTTTTCATCTTTTAAGCAATCAATAGTTGTTAGTCCATTTTCGGAACTAATTTTGTTAATGTCGTTTTCAGAATAAATTTTATTTTTACAAAAAATGTTTTTCATATTCTAAACAGGAGCATTCCATGAAATTTGCGTTATTCTTGTCTCTATTCTGTTAAATTTCAATTTACTATGCAATGGGTTTTGAAAATAATCATGAAAAGGAACTTCTTTGAAATTTTTAACAACAAAAAGAAAATAACGCTCTCGCAACAATTGAGCAACCGAATACTCTTTATTTGTCAATGCAATATTTCCGCTTGAATTATTTAAACCTTTAACCTCCACACCCAAAAAATCTTTGTTATTCGAATAAAGCTTAAAATCAAAACCACAACCATGACTCGTTGTATCTTCAATTTGGTAATTTTTGAATACATTGATTTTTTTATAATTTTCTTTGAAATAGTATTCAGCTGCTTGTCCTGTTATAAGTCGCTTAGCGAAAGAGCTTTCTTTATCTTCTTTTTTCGCAACTTGTTCCATTAAAACGTCTAATTCATGATTTTCATAAACTATTTCTTTCAATAGCTTGGAAAAACTTTTTATATCCAAATCCTTAAAAGACAAGTAAATATCTCTGCAATATTCTCTCATTTCTCGCTTGTGCCAACCTTGTCTTTTGTTTGGAAAAACTGGGTCAAATTCATCTCTATAATTTTTAACAGAAGCCGGCTTGACTTTTAAAGCAAGCCCAATTACGTTAAATGCCTCTGTAAAATTATCAAAACCAAGGTATCTTAAACCTCTTTCGTCAAATTTTGATAAAAATAATCCAGCCAATATTGATTTTTCTCTAAGTGATAATTTTTTCATATTTTTTATTTATCTAATTTTAACATCACAAGCATTGCCAAACTCATCTAAACCCTTGTAAAGATAATCAACCCTGCCTATGACTCCAAACACTTTATACTCAAGTGATTCCTTGTCCCAGTAAAAATATCGTTTTCCATAAGCATCTGATATTTTGGGCATTGGCACAAAATAACGCCATCCATCAACTCCGATAAAAAACAATGCGTTTGTAACAAGCTCACCGTTAATTTTAAGCAATACTTCTACTTTAAAAGATTTTTTATCTGGAAAATGGTCAGTCCACTTTTCTGAAAAGTCACTTGATTTACTGGATATTTCAATAACAAAAGAATTATCATCTTCAAATACCCATTTTTCTGGCGAATCAAAAGAAACTTTTTTTCACTTCGGTAGTTCTAATAATCTTTTAAACACAGCAAGATTTTTTTTGCCAAATATTTTTCTAAAAGACCATGAAACAAACCATGCAGGTGCCTTTTTTAATATCAACAAAGTTATTGTTTCCATATTTTATTTTATCAAATCATCAACGCCAACGCCTAACGCTTTGGCTATTTTTGTTAATGTTTCAATGGTTGGATTTTTATTGATTCCATTTTCAACTTTGATAATTGTGTTTAAGGACAAATCCGCGGAACGAGCGACTTTTTCAAGAGAATAGCCCTTTTTTGATCTATACTTCTTTAAATTCGCTGAAATTTTGTTTGACATTGTTTTGGGTTTATCACTCTATTATATTTTATATATTATAATAATATCAGAAATTTAAAAAATAGCCAAATCTTGAAAATTCGGGCGAAGCCCGAAAAGAAAACTCCGCTCCGCCGAAGGCGGAGAAAAAAGAGGGCTGAAAACAACCGCGCCGAAGGCGCGGAAAAAAGGAATTGTCGGCGTTAGCGTTTCCGCAATTCCGCGCGTAGCGGAATTAAGCCAAAAACAGAAAAAATTTTCTATCCTATTAAAAGAAAGGGGGCGGGCGAAAATTAAAAAATGAAAAGAAAATTTTTCTGTTTTTGGCTACCGCCGAGCTTGCGAGGCGGGCGGAAACGCAAATCGTAAGCCAGAGTTTGGCATTACCGCGCGCGCGGAGCGCGCGTCAGTTGTCATTTCAAATTTCGTTTTTTGCTTCTGTGAATCAAATTCGGCAATGTGATTGTGAAAGTTTGCGAAGGTTTTAATGCGGGAGCCAAAAACAAAAAACAGGCGGGATGCCTGTTTTTTGTTTTTGGCTCCGAACTCTGAACGAAATCCGAACTTTTTTCAAAGAAAATCCGCAAGCGGATTTGGACGACTGACCACGCGCCGAGCGCGTGGTGGCTTTGAACGAAATCTTACGCTCCGAGAAACAAGA
>JALUVW010000063.1 GCA_027020105.1 Candidatus Falkowiibacteriota bacterium | reverse complement strand
AAAATAAGCCCGTTATCCACGTTTCCTCGTTGAGCGTTAATCAGCGCCACAAAGATGCAGTAAGGCGTATCCGGATATTTACAGGTCCGAAGGCATTTTGCCGAGCACCTAACCGGCTTGCGCTTTCCGGCAAGCGCGTTGTTCAGGAAATGATTTTTTAACGCTCGTCCGGGAAGCCCGGCGGGACTGTCAGTGATTATTATATCCTCCTCTTTCGCTTTAACATAGACTTCTTTAAACTTTCGGTTCGCGTCGCATTCTTCCGTTGCCGCGAAACGCGTGCCTATTTGCGCGCCCGACGCCCCCAACTTCATAATCCTGAAAATGTCCGCGCCGGTGTAGATTCCTCCGGCGGCTATCACGGGAATTTTTCTTCCCGCTTTTTGTTCAAACGGCGCTGTTTCGCGCAGAACATCCGCGACAATAATTTCAAGAGAGAACTCCGGTTTGAATATTTGGTCTCTCTTAAAGCCGAGATGTCCCCCCGCCTTAGGACCTTCAACGACTATCGCGGCCGGGTATTTGCCTTTGGCCTCCCAGATTCCGAGAATCGTTTTCGTCACTCTTCCGGAGGACACGATGGGGACAAGACCGATTCCTTCCGGCGGATTGCGCGTCAGTCCGGCGCCGATAAAAAGAAAATCGGCTTCCGCCTTGACGGCCGCTTCAATATACTTGTTGGCGTCGGTCAGCGCCATCATCACGTTAACCCCGACGCCCCCCTTGGAAATTTTTTTCGCTCTCGCGACATACTCTTTTAGGGCCTCCAAACTCACCTCCAAAGGCCGCTTGGCAAATCCTTTTTCGTTCAGCCCGCAAAGGACCGCCGCGATAACCCCGATTCCTCCCTCTTTGGCGACCGCCCCCGCCAAACCGTCCAAGGAAATTCCCACGCCCATACCGCCCTGGACTATGGGAAATTTCAGTGTTTTGCCGCCAATTTCCAATGGAGGCATATTAAAAACTTTTTCCTTTTCCATGGTTTCCTCCTTTTGTTTTGCGGTTAATTTGTTTTTATTTTTACGCCGCGGAAAAATTTTCAGCGGACAATTAATTGTTAATGAGCTTTTATAAAAATTTAGATTGTTTGAATATCAAGGGGACGGGCATCGGAACGGAAGCGAGATTATAATTAAAAATCAACACTCCGCCCTCATTTACCAATGGCGAGATCCGTATTTCCCGGTTATTAGATTCCATTTAATTTTAATAATTTCCAAGAACGATGAAAAATATCCTTTGATGCCGACGCGGCTGTTCGGTGAATTTATCCAGCGCACCGGAATCACGGCGATTTTATAACCGATGATTTCCGCTATCACCAATATTTCCACGTCAAACCCCCAGCGGTTGATTGTTGTTTCGGGCATTATTTTTTCAGCCGCTTTTTTCGTAAACGCCTTAAACCCGCATTGCGTGTCGTATATTCCCTTAACGGCCAGCGACTGAATAACGCGGTTTCCGCAAATTCCCAAAAATCTTTTCCATATCGGTTGAGGCGACGCTTGGCGCGCTCCTTCGGCGTCCCGCGGATTTCTGCTGCCGATAACAATATCATAGCCGTTGTTGAAAAACGCCCATATTTTGTCGGTGTGGTTTATGGAGGTGGCGTTGTCGGCGTCAATAAAAAGCCGGTACTCTCCCCGCGCGGACAAGAGCCCTTGCCGCACGGCCGCTCCCTTGCCTTGATTTTTTTTATTGTTTATCAATTTTAAATTTTTATTTTCCGCCGCCAATTCTTCAGCTATTTTTTTAGTGCCGTCCGCGGAGCCGTCGTTAACTATTATGATTTCATAATCATAATTTTGTCGGCGCAAATAGTCGTTGAATTTTCCGATATTCGCCGCGAGGTTTTCCTCCTCATTAAAGGCCGGGACTATAACTGATAGGCGCATATTTTTTACGTGGCGGCTTTTTTTGAGTTTTTGCCGTTTTTTATTAAACGTAAATTCCTTAAATAAATAATGATGGCCAGTCCTTGGCCGGCGATAAACACCGGATCTTTAATGTGGACGGCATAAATAAAAATCATCGCGGCGCCGGCTATGCTAAAATACCAAAAGGATACGGGAATAACGCTTTCCTTCGCTTTTTCAGAGTGAATCCATTGGACCGCGAAACGCAAAAAAAACATAAATTGCGCGGCAAATCCGAAAATCACCCATAAATCTATGTAATTGAATAATTTAAACATAATTTTGTATAATCCGAATGACCCGAGATCCGAATGCTCATAATCCGAATGACCCGAATAATTATCCGAATGACCCGAATATCCGAATGTTTGTAATCCGAATGCCCCGAGATCCGAATGCTCATAATCCGAATGACCCGAGACCCGAATAATATAATCCGAATACCCCGAATTAGTATCCGAATACCCCGAATTGTAATCCGAATGACCCGAATATCCGAATGTTTATAATCCGAATGACCCGAATGATAATCCGAATGACCCGAATGATAATCCGAATGACCCGAATATCCGAATGTTTATAATCCGAATGATCTGAATTAGGCGTTTTCCCACTCTTTAAGATCTCTGTTTAGCAATTTTTTCAATTTTTTAATGTCGTCTTTGTAAATATTTTTTAAATATTTTTTTGTGTCG
>JALUVW010000062.1 GCA_027020105.1 Candidatus Falkowiibacteriota bacterium | reverse complement strand
AGCCGCGTCAACCAATTTTATATTTTTGTTAATAATGGGCAAAACCCATCTTAGACGCTCCTCTAACGGAGTTTTTGGTAATTTTGTACACATATTTGCCGATTTTCTCATATTTTTCAGAAAACCGTCATATGTTGTGCACATTGCCTAATAGAGTTTGACAGACATTCTAACGCGGGTTTATGCAATATATTAAAACCAGGCCCCTCCTGGCCGATTGGGGTGTCGCTAACATTTCGCTGCTTTAATAAGAGAACAAGAATGGAAGAATGCGATCCGAATAGGTGTGGACATTTTAAACCGAGTCTTTTTTATAAGGATCATTAAAAGGGCAATACGAATGCCCTGAGCAATCAAAATTTATGGAGATGCATGCCGCATTTCTATCACTCAAGAGGATGGCAAATCATTGTCATCCTCTCTTTTTTATAATAAAATGTAAGTATGAAAAATATATTTGTCATTAGACACGGCGAAACCGACTTTAACAAAGAAGGCCGATACTTAGGCAGGGCAGACGAACCGTTGAATGTTGCTGGCATGAGCCAAGCAAAAAAACTTGCCAAAAAGACAAGTGATTTAGGTATTGAAATTATTTATTGCTCCCCTTTAAAAAGAGCTATTGAGACGGCTGAACTTATTAAAATAAATCATGGTTGCGAGGTAGTAATTGATAAATATTTTATTGAACGCTCTATGGGTCTTTACGAAGGATTAACTAAAGAGGAGGCAAAAAATAAATATCCTGATTTATACGCAAAAAATATCACCAGAATTTTGAATGGCGCACCTCCACATGGAGAAACAATTAATGAAGTAATAAAGAGAGTTTTTGAGGGTTTGGATAAAATAAATAGTCAAAATAAATTCTCCAATATACTAATATCAACTCATGGATTTATAGTGAAAGTAATCAATAAATATTTTAATCCCAAAATATCTGACCAGGAATTTTTTGATTTTAGCTTGGTAAATGCGGAAATTTTGAAATATAATTTTGATGATTTAAAAAAATAATTAAATACATTTTTTGAAATCAGATCCCCAAAAAACAGATTTAGCTTTAATCTTTGGCGCGCGTCAGCGGGGCCTGGGCCGCTGTGCGGGTTAATCTACGCCGACCTGCCCGCCGAAACCCGGCGCAGGCGGGAGGCGCGGTAAACCTTCTCTTTATCAAAAGTTTCTAATAAAATAAGTTTGAGCAGAGTTGTATAACCGCGCGAAACAAAAAACGCGGAGATGTCTCCGCGTTTTTTGTTTTGTGGGCGCACTAGGGCTCGAACCTAGGACCTTTTGGGTGTAAACCAAACGCTCTAGCCAACTGAGCTATGCGCCCCAACGGGATCGTTATCAAGCCCTGCCATAGCCGATATTTTAATATTTTCGCCGATTTTTGTTTATGATTTTCGCCAATACATCATAATATTACCCCAAAATACTCAACAAAAATCGGCGAAAACTCAAACAGCTTCAACTCGTAACAGGATTTAACGACAGTCCCTTCGCCCCGTGCCGAGGACAGGAATTGAACCTGCACGGGGTTTCCCCCACAAGCCCCTCAAGCTTGCGTGTCTACCAGTTCCACCACCTCGGCAGATAAAATAAATTTAAGCGACTTTTTGTTCTTTCAGCTTCTTTTTATATCCTTTTTTCAAAAAATACAGTTTGGCTCGCCTTACTTTTGCCTGTTTTTTGATTTCAATTTTCGTGATAGTGGGCAGGTTCAGGGGAAAGATTTTTTCCACTTCCACGCCGTCGGAAATTTTTCTGACGGTTATGGTTCCGCCTTTTTCCTTGCCGTGCTTCCTGGCGATTATCATTCCTTCAAAATATTGAATCCTTTCCTTCTCTTCTCCCTTTATGTTCATTTCTTTGATTTTTTGATAAACGCGAACAGTCATACCGGGCTTAAGTTCCGGAAGTTCGTTTTTCTTGTCATCTTTTTTGTTTTTTTTGTCCGCTTGTTTGTCTCCGTCGGATTTTTTGCCGGAGGCGGAATTGTTTTTGTCCTCGTTTTTTTGGATATTTTTCTTTTCTTCGGTCATATTGTTTATAATGCGAAAAAGACAACTGAAAGTAATAAGCCGGCATATGGAAAGCGCGTTTTTGTTTGCCGCCCGCCCCGCTAATTAAATAAATCCGCCGATAAGTCGGCGATTATGGGTTGGCTCGCAAGCGGCGGATTAAAAGCCGCCAAGCAAGCGACGTATTAACAGGGTTTACCGTTGTCCGTTTAACTGTTTATTATCTTGTCTAATGTTATAACAAACCTTGGCTTTTGTCAACTTCAATCGCCGCGGGCTTGCCGCGCGCCGCCGCGGCCGGACAATATTTTCGCCCTTTTTTCCGATTTTCGGGCGTATTCGCTTATTGACGGCAACCGCTTCGGCAGGGATGTTTTCAGGTCTTGATTTTTTTAAAAGTTGTTGATATAATATATGTTGAGAGCGCGGAAAAAATATTTTTTTGAATGGCTTAAGGCGATTTATTGAGGAAAACGGGCGTTTGCAACGCGCGGCGCCGTAAAAGCGTCAATGAATTCCGGCTATTCTATGTTGTTGTTAAAAATAAGATAAATAAGAGCGCCGAGAACGCCAAGTTCTTTGTTTTTTGCTTTTGTTTTTTCTGTTTTAATAAATCGCTATGTTTAAAAATTTTTTAAATTTCGTCTTTGAGTTAATTAAAATCGTGGTCATATCATTGATTATAATCATACCGGTAAGATATTTTTTAATTCAGCCGTTTTACGTCAAGGGCGCTTCAATGGAGCCAAACTTCTATGACCACGAATATTTGATTGTCAATGAAATAAAATACAGGTTTTTGGAGCCGGAGCGAGGCGATGTGATAGTTTTTAAATATCCCAGAAATCCGCAAGAGTATTTCATCAAAAGAGTAATCGGGTTGCCGGGGGAGAAAGTTCAAATAAAAGACGGGAGCGTTTATATTTATAACGCGGACAACCCCGAAGGAGTGATTTTGAAAGAGCCGTATTTGCCAAGCGGCCTTCAGACTTACGGATTATCCAAGGATCCGGTGAGCTTGGGCGAGGACGAATATTTTGTCTTGGGCGATAACCGCAATTCTTCCAAGGATTCTCGCAGTTTCGGCCCGGTTAAAAGAAGTTTTATAATCGGCCGCGTTTTGTTGCGCGGCTGGCCTTTTGACAAAGCCGGTTTTTTCAAGGAAGTAAAATATCAATTTTAACCCCGATTGCCGCAAACAAATATTTTTCATATTTTAATTTTAAAGAGATAATAAAGCTAATTAGGGATTAGGCGCTTAGGGCTTGCGGGCTGTTCACCCGATTAACCGAGTCCTAAACACCTAAGCGCCTAACATTTATGCCGAGAACTTCAACCAAAAAAAACGTTAAGCGATACGGAAAATCCAAAGAAGAAAAGAGCGGAGCGCGAAGCAAGAGCAAGAGTTTCCACAAATTGCGAGGAATGAAGGATATTTTGTTTGATGAGTATAAATATTGGGAGCTGGTCATCAACAAGGCCGACAAGTTGGCTCAAGTTTACGGATTTAAGAGAATAGAAACACCCATCTTGGAAAGCGCCGGAATGTATGAGCGATCAACGGGAAAAGAGACCGATATAGTCAGCAAAGAGATGTATTCTTTTACGGATAAGAACGGAGAAAAGGTGGCTCTTAGGCCGGAGGCCACGCCAAGTTTGGTGAGGGCGTATATTGAACACGGTATGTTTAATTTGCCTCAGCCGGTAAAAATGCTTTGGATTGGACCTCTTTTCCGCCATGAAAAACCGCAGTCGGGAAGATTGAGGCAGCACACCCAGTTTGATTTGGAAATGTTCGGCGAAGAAGGTCCGGTGGCCGATGCTCAGCTCATCTTGGTCGGTTATAATTTTTTCCGGGAATTGCAGGTTAATATTCAGATTCAAATCAACAGTATCGGCTGCAAGAGCTGTCGCGGAGAATTTACGGGCAAGCTGTTGGCGTTTTACAAAGAGAGAGGCAAGCGAAGCAAATTATGCGATGACTGCAAAAAAAGATTGGTAAAAAATCCTTTGCGTCTTTTGGACTGCAAAGAGGATAAATGCGCCGAAATCAGGGCCGGCGCTCCGCAAATAGTTGACTCGCTGTGCGACGATTGCCGCAACCACTTTGTCAAAGTACTGGAATACCTTGATGAGCTGGACGTGCCGTACAACCTAAATCCTTTTTTGGTCAGAGGATTGGATTATTACAACAGAACCGTGTTTGAGTTTTGCCCGGAAGAAGACGAATCAGAATCCGGAACAAGACAATCTTCCTTGGGCGGGGGCGGCCGTTACGACGGCTTGGTGGAGAGTATGGGCGGAAGGCCCACTCCGTCATGCGGGTTCGGAATCGGAATTGAAAGAGTGATTTTAAAAATTAAAGAGAAGAATATTCCTCTTAAAAAAGACACGGAAAATTATATTTTTTTGGCGCAACTGGGAGAGCAGGCCAAGAGAAAGGCGTTCGCGTTGTTTGAAGATTTGCGCCGAGCCGGATTTAACATCAGGCAAGCGTTTACCAAAGACAGTTTAAGGGCGCAATTGGAGGAGGCGGACCGCATAGGCGCGAAGTTCAGCCTGATTTTGGGGCAGAAAGAAATAATTGACGGAACGATTTTAATCAGGGATATGGAATCGGGAATTCAGGAAATCATTGATTACAAAAAAATAATAAGCGTAATTGAGAAGAAATTGGCGAACGGAGAAAAGTAAAAGCCTTATATTTGTATTATTAGTATTATTAGTATATATTAGTATATTAGCATCGTATATTAGCATCGTATTAATACGCTTGCGTTTAAATAATAATTTATAATTTGAAATTTGCAATCAGGAAGTTATTGATATGCTTAGGCATACTCAAATTTCCGATTTTAAATTTCAAATTATTAACATCTAGAAAGGAAGGTGTCTCAAGTGGTTGAATCAAGAAGAAAAAAGGGCGAAAGCTTTGAAGTTTTTTTGCGAAAATTCAATAAAAGACTGCAGCAGAGCGGCAAATTGCAGGAAGTGCGCCAGCGCAAATTTTTATCGCCCAAACCGAACAAGTCCGCGCAAAAACAGCGAGCCTTGGTGGGCAGAAAATTAAGGGCCGAGAAAGAATATTTGCGAAAAATAGGAAAGCTCACGGAAGAACCGAGGAGAAGATGGTAGCCGAAGATTGGTTTTTTTGGGGCTCGGCGCTCGGCATTTAAGCGTTTTAATTTTTTCGCGACGCGAAACCGAGACTGATCGCCAAGCGGATAAGCCCCGATACGTATGCCAAACTTAAAAGAGCGAATAAACAACGATTTAAAGCAAGCGATGCGAAACAAGGAAGCGGAAACGGTTTCCGTCTTGAGAATGCTCGCAAGCGCGGTTAAAGATCGCGAGATTTCCATGCGGAAAGGCGAGGACGTGAATTTAAGCGATGACCAGGTCTTGGAAGTGCTGTCAAGCGAGGTTAAAAAGCGAAAAGACTCAATTATCGCTTATGAGCGGGGCGGGCGCGCCGATTTGGCCGCCAAGGAAAAGAGTGAAATAAAAATTCTGGAAAAATATTTGCCGAAACAAATGAGCGATGAAGAGTTGGATGAGGCGGTGAGAGAAGCGATAGAGGCGTGCCGCGCCTCGTCTCCGCGGGATTTCGGCAAGATAATGGGCGCCGTTATGCCGCGCGTTAAAGGCAAGGCGGACGGAAACAGGGTTGGCGAAGCGGTTAAAAGAGCTTTGTCCGGACTTTCTTGAATCGTAAAAGCCGGCGCGCGTTTCGCGGTAATTCGGATTTTTATTCGGGAGAGGGGGGGCGGCTCCGCCATATGTCAACAATGAAATTTATATCATGGAACGTAAACGGTATAAGGGCGATTTTAAAAAAGGGATTTTTGGATTTTCTGAAAAAAGAAAAACCGGACGTTTTGGCTTTGCAGGAAATAAAAATTTGCGAAAAAGCCCGCGCGAAGGAACATTTTGATTTTAACGGCTATGAAGAGTTCTGGAATTCGGCCGAACGGCCCGGGTACAGCGGCACCGCGACATTTGTCGCGAGTTCAAGAAATAAAAATTATGAAATTCATAAAGCGTCCGCCGGCATCGGCGTGAAAGAGTTTGACAAAGAAGGAAGGACGCAAACGCTTGAGTTTGATAAATTTTATTTTGTTAACGCTTATTTTCCGAACGCCAACCACGAGTTGTCGCGCTTGAATTATAAACTGCGCTTTAACGACGCTTTATTGAAATACCTTAAAAAACTGGAACGGAGGAAGCCGATTATAATTTGCGGAGATTTTAATGTCGCGCGCGAAGAAATTGATTTGGCGCGTCCGAAAGACAATATCGGCAATCCCGGCTTCACCGATGAGGAGAGGGAATGGGCCGATAAATTTATTAAAGCGGGATTCGTGGACACTTTCAGGGAAAAGCATAAAAACAAAATTCAATATTCGTGGTGGAGTTATCGCTTCGGCGCGCGAGCGAAAAATATCGGTTGGCGCATTGATTATTTTTTTGTTTCCGCCAAGATCTTTAAGTATGTTAAGCGGGCGTATATCTTGGATAAAATTACCGGTTCCGACCATTGTCCGGTGGGCATTGACTTGGAGCTATGGTAAATAATATGACGCGAACCTATAAATTTTTACGCGAATTCCGCGAACACACGAATAGATTTGCGGAATTCGCAAATTCGTAGAATTCGCGTAAAAATTTGTAGGTTCGCGTCGCGTTTTATGGATTATTTTATAATAATATTTTTAGTGCTATTGTCGGGAGTTTTTAGCGGCCTAACTTTGGGTTTTTTCAGTTTGAATAAAGACGATCTGGAAAGAAAGGCCGAGCTTAACGATGAGGACGCGATCAAGGTTTTTAAAATCAGAAAAGACGGAAACTTGCTGCTTTGCACTTTGCTTATCGGCAATGTGGCGGTAAATTCCACGCTTTCCATATTTTTGGGCTCCATCGCCTCCGGTTTCACGGCCGGCCTTATCGCCGTGAGTTTAATCGTGATTTTCGGAGAAATCATTCCGCAGGCCGTTTTTTCCCGTTACGCTCTGGAAACCGGATCGCGCTTCGCCTGGCTGGTTCGTTTGTTCGTGTTTATTTTTTATCCCGTTTGCAAGCCGTTGGCGTTGGCGCTGGACAAAATACTCGGCGAAGAAATTCCCACGATTTATTCAAAAAAAGAATTGGTCAAACTGATAGAAGATCACGAAGATTTGAAAGAAAGCGACATTGACGCCGATGAAGAGAGGATTATCAAGGGCGCGTTGTCGTTTTCAAACAAAAAAGCGCGCGATATTATGACCCCGAGAACAGCGATGGTTATCGCGCGAGATACCCAAAAATTGGACAGAAAAACGATAAAAAGGATAAGCCGAACAGGGCACTCAAGAATTCCGGTATATAAAAAAGACGAAAACGACATAATCGGAATTTTGTATGTTAAGGATTTGATAGTCAACACTTTTAAAGATAAAACGGTGGGAGAGGTGGCGAGGAAAAACGTCATATTCGTTGATGATAAAAAGCCCTTGGATGATTTGCTCAACGCTTTTAAAAAAACAAAGAATCATCTTTTTGTGGTTTTAAACGAGTTTAACGAAGTGGCCGGCATAGTAACGATTGAAGACGTTTTGGAGGAAATTTTGGGAGTGGAAATAGTTGATGAGTATGACAAATACGAGGACATGCGAAAGATGGCCAAAGGAAAGATAAAAAACAGAAAAATAAAAAAAGTGTAGGCATAATTTGAAGATTTGAATTATATTTATGTATAACCATAAAGACATAGAAAGCAAGTGGCGGCGCGTATGGGAAGAGCGAGGCGCGTATAAGGACTACGGCAAGAATAAAAAGTTTTACGCTCTGGATATGTTCCCCTACCCTTCCGGCGCCGGGTTGCATGTCGGACACCCCAAGGGCTATATCGCGACTGACGTGTATAGCCGTTTTATGATGCTCAACGATTATAGCGTGCTTCATCCGATAGGATGGGACGCTTTCGGCTTGCCCGCGGAAAATTACGCTTTGGAGAATAAAGTTCATCCGCGCGCCGCTGTTGAAAAAAATATCGCCGTTTTTAAAGAGCAACTGAAAAAATTCGGCTTTACTTATGATTGGGACAGGGAAATAAACACGACCGACCCGGAATATTACAAATGGACCCAGTGGATATTTTTGCAAATGTTTAAAAAGGGGCTGGCTTACCAGTCGGATGAGCCGATTAATTGGTGTCCGCGATGCAAAACAGGACTTGCCAACGAAGATTTGGAAAACGGGCTTTGCGAACGGTGCGGAACATCGGTTGAGCGAAAAAAAATGAGGCAGTGGGTCCTAAAAATGACCGATTACGCCGACCGCTTGCTTTATGATTTGGACAAAGAAGAATTGGATTGGGAAAATTCCATTATAGAACAGCAGAAAAATTGGATTGGAAGAAGCCATGGCGTGGAAATAGAATTTAAAATTCCGTGCCATACATGCGGCAGCAAGCCGCCGAATACTAAAATTAAATGCGCGGATGATAAGGTGTTTAAGGTTTATACAACCAGGGTTGATACTATTTTTGGATGCACTTATTGCGTGTTGGCTCCAGAGCATGAGATTATTGGACAGCTCAAGCATAAAATTAAAAATTATCAAGAAGTGGAAAAATATATAGTTAAAGCGCGAAATAAGACCGATTTGGAACGCAC
>JALUVW010000061.1 GCA_027020105.1 Candidatus Falkowiibacteriota bacterium | reverse complement strand
AAAAGAAAGTGAATTATAAAATGCGGGATTGGGTTTTTTCCCGGCAGAGATACTGGGGCGAACCGATTCCGATTATTCATTGCGAAAAATGCGGAGCGGTCGGCGTTCCCGAAAAAGACTTGCCGGTTCGCCTGCCGGACGTGGAAAGCTATGAGCCGACCGGAACCGGCGAAGGGCCGCTGGCAAACATTGCCGATTGGGTAAACACGAAATGCCCCGAATGCGGCGGGCCGGGAAAGAGGGAGACCAACACCATGCCCCAGTGGGCCGGTTCAAGCTGGTATTACCTCGCGTATTTAATGAGGGGAGTTTCCAATTTCCAATTTCCAATTTCCAAATATAAAGAGGAATTTGACAAATGGCTGCCCGTGGACTTGTATGTCGGAGGCGCGGAGCATGCCACCAGACATCTTTTGTACGCGCGGTTTTGGCACAAGTTTTTATACGACATCGGCGTTGTTTCAACCAAGGAGCCGTTCAAACGGCTGGTCCATGTCGGGCTTATCAACGCCGAAGACGGGAGGAAGATGAGCAAGCGCTGGGGCAATGTCATTAACCCCGACGACATAATTGAGCGATACGGAGCCGACGCGATTCGTCTCTACGAAATGTTTATGGGTCCGTTTACGCAGAGCATCTCTTGGAGCACGGAAGGAGTGAGAGGGGTGCGAAGATTTTTGGATAAGGTGTGGAACCTGTTTGAATCAAAAAAATTGATAGAGTGCGGCGGCGGCTGCGGCGATATTCCGAAAGAAATACCCGCGACGCTCCACAAGACGATTAAAAAAGTAACCGAAGACATTAAGGGTTTCCGCTTTAACACCGCCATTTCCCAAATGATGATTTTCGTAAACACCGTAAGCGGCGCCGACGCGGTTCCTCGCGCGGCTATGGAAAAATTTTTAATCATTCTCTCTCCGTTCGCCCCCCATATAGCCGAAGAATTATGGGCCAAGCTCGGAAACAAAACCTGTATTTTCCAAGAAAAATGGCCGGAGTATAATCCGGCAATGGTCAAAGACGAGACAATAAATTTAGTGATTCAGGTAAACGGCAAAGTGCGCGACACCATTGAGGCGCCCGCGGACATAACCGAAGAAGAAGCGAAAAAAATCGCGCGAGAAAGCGGGAAGGTTAAGAAGTGGATTGAGGGCAAAGAGGTTGTGAAGGTGGTATTTGTCAAGGGGAAGCTGGTGAATATAGTCGTAAAATAATTTCCAATGCCAAAATCCGAATGGCAAATCAAGTTTAAATGACAAAATGCTTTAATAAACAGTTTAAATAATTCGGGCTTTGGATTTTGTTTGGCGTTAGGATTTTGTCATTTTGGCTTTATTGGAAATTAGAAATTATAATTTAGAAATTTACTAAGTTATGTTCAAAAAACCCCATTATTTCAATAATCATCTCTCCCAAGGTTTTACCGCTCTCTTTTCCGGAAGAATGATGATGTTTATGGGCAATGGCATTTTAGGGTTGTTTTTGCCCATTTTTTTATTGACCAAATTTAATTATAATATCGGTTACGTTTTTTCGTACTATTTAATCGGTCATTTTATCTATGCGGCCGCGCTCCCTTGGGCCGCTAAAATTTTAAATAAAGTCGGTTTGCGCCGCTCGTTAAGGCTTAGCGTGTTTTTTAACGCCGCCGTTTACGGATGCTTTTTTTTGTTGGATTATAATTTTTGGCTTTTTATAATTTTATCGGTTGTCTTGCTAACTTTTTATCGCGTAACATTTTGGCATCCGTTCAATACTGATTTTGCCAAATTTACCGATTCCGGCGACCGCGGCAAAGAAGTGAGTTTGATTTGGGCGGCGCAATCTTTTCTGAGCGTCGTTCTTCCCGTCCTGTCCGGGGCCTTGATTGTCCGCTGGGGATTTGATTTTTTGTTTATTATCGCCATTACCCTGTTTCTTTCGGCGTTTATTCCGTTTATGGCCTTGCCGCGAACCAAGGAAAAATTTTCTTGGGGGTATAAAGAAACGGTTCAAAAATTTTTCAGCAAAAGAAACAAGAAATTAATTATCGCCAATATGGCAAACGGCGCGGAAAACGCCGTTGCCATTATTATTTGGCCGATATTTATTTGGCAATTATTGGACGGCAATTTTTTCCAAGTCGGCGTCATATCTTCGTTAATTGTGCTGGTGGCGGTGATTTTGCAGTTGATGGCCGGCAAGTGCGCGGATACATTCGATAAAAGAAATATGATTCGTTGGGGAAGCGTGTTTTACGCTTTGGGTTGGCTGGTAAAAGTTTTCGTTTTAACTTCTTTTCAGATATTTCTTGCCGGCGCTTATCATAACTTGACGAAAATTTTCAAGGATACGCCGTTTGACACGTTGAACTACGAACTAATGGCCGATCGCGGGCATTATGTTGACGAATATACCGTGTTAAAAGAGATGGCCGTTAATTTGGGCAAGGTATTGATATTGCTTTTTGCCATTTTAGTCGCCCTGAACTTCGGAATTAATTGGACATTCGTTTTGGCGGCGCTGGCCTCGCTTTTTATTAATTTATTGTAACCGGCGGAAAATCATTTACAGGTTTACAATCAGCCAAGTCCCGTCTTTTTGTTTTTTCACGTGAAATTTAATTTCAACATCATAGCCGCCCATTCCGAAATAAACCTTGTTGGCGTAAATTTTTTCATTCGCGGTTGATTTTACGAGTTTTGACCCCGATAATATATTGCCGAGAGCGAGCCGGCCTTCGCCGCCCAGAAAATTCATCGTGTACTCAACGGCTTTGCGCAGTTCGGGAGCGAAATAAGTTAAAGTTTTTGCCGTGTTCCCGCTCCTGATCGCTCGCGCCGCCGCGTAAAGCGCGCCGTTGCCGCCGGTTCCATTGTTCTGATTTTGATTGTTGTTTTGATCCGAGCCGGTTTTGATGTTTAAAAATCCCACGCCGATTTTATTTAAATTTTTGTCGGTAATTCCCAAGCTTAATCCTCTCATAATATTCCAAGCGTCCCGCGGCCTGCCCAAATAATATCCTTTTAAATTGTCGGGATAAACATAGTACGCCTCGCCGTTTTTTTCGGCGTCCAGCATAATTTTCCCCGCCAGCCGTTCGGGAAAAACATTATTTAAATATTCCCTAAGCTCATTATGTTTTATTCCCAAGCCAAAATCGCGCATCACGGCGAAAGCGTCTTTGGGCCTCCCCAGATAATATCTTCTGTAATCGGCCGGATTCACGTACCAGGCCTCGCCGCGCGACTCCACTTGCAGTAAAATTCTTCCGGCCAACCTTCGGGCGAGATTATCTGCGGCCGACACGGAGGCGGCAAGCGTAAAAGCGGTTATGATTATAATGGCGGTTGATGGTTTTAATAATTTCATATAATTATTCCAACAAATATTTTTGTAATTTTTTATTTAATTTA
>JALUVW010000060.1 GCA_027020105.1 Candidatus Falkowiibacteriota bacterium | reverse complement strand
CAAGATGGCAAAAATAAAAAGAAAGGGGGTTTTTATTGCTCTGTTAGAATTGCATTAATAAACACATAAGTGTTTATTAAAAGTGTAAAAACCTCTAAAAACATGGTTAAAAAATACTTCAATTTTGCTGCTTTTATTGCCGGGATGTTTTTTTGTGTTTTTGTTCTGATTTTCCTTATCACCGGAATGGATGAAATTTGGGATGGAGACAGGTTGTGGTGGTACGGCATAAGCGTTGCAAGCGCCTTGGGATCGCTTGGAATTGTATGCATATCTTATTCTTTGAGCAGTAAAAAATTATTTTCTAAAATACTTACCGCGGCATTAACAATTCTTATTATTTCTATTTTTGCCGCTACTATAAGCTTTATTGGTGATATAGCCACAACCTATACCAGTATGCCGCGATAAAAGCGATTCCCTCCCCGTAGGGGCGAACGGCCGTTCGCCCTGATTGGCCAACAGAAGCTTGCGCCAAACAGCAAGCGGAAAATCGTTCCGCGAACAAAAAACAAATGTCCGTTCCGCCACCAAAGGCGAACGGCCGTTCGCCCCTACGGACCCGTCATTGCTGATTTTATTTTGACCTCGTTGCGTTCTCCCGAAGGGGGCCGCAACGGGCGCGCCGTAAAACCGTTTGCGCCGCCCGCGCGCCGCAGTCCCCTATCGGGAGACTGCGGCGAGGCCAAATCTCAATCTATCGCTTATGAAAAAAATTTTATCGCTTACCTTAATATGCGTCATTATCGCGTATTTATTATCTATCATAATTTTTTGGGGAAGCCCCGAATATTTGATTATTCCTTTAATCGCCGGCTTGTTAATCGCGGTTATCCAAAAACAAAACGCGAGCCGCGAATTAACCATTAAACTTCTGTTAAGCTCATTATTCTTCGGTTTCGCGGTAATGCTATTGACGGAAGGATTATTTTATTTGCGGGAATCATCCCTTGGTTACAGGTTTAATTTCTCAAATTTCCTTGTTTATTCTTTGATTTTCTCGCTGATTAGCTTTATTGGCAATTTAATCGGAATCGGCATTAAAAAATTCCGCCGCGGCAAAATATACAATTAACGTTTTATGTGTTAAAATTAAACAAATGCCAAACAACTTAAAATTAAATGACTACAAAAAAATTGTCGGGAATGATGTTATTAAGGAAATAAAAGAAAAGGCGAAAAAATTTTCCAAAAAACATATCCTCTGCGTCAACTCAACTTATCAAGGCGGCGGCGTGGCCGAGCTTTTGAATGCCGTTGTCATCTTGTTTAACAATGTCGGCATAGATGTCGGCTGGAGAATCTTGCACGGCTCCCCTTATTTTTTCAACGTGACGAAAAAACTCCATAACGCCTTGCAGGGAGATGAGATTAACCTGTCGGAAAAGAAAAAAAAGACGTATTACGAAGCCAACAGGCGGTTTTCAACCTTTACCCATATCAACCACGATCTGGTGATTATCCACGATCCCCAGCCTCTGCCACTGATTGATTTCTACGAAAAAAAACAGCCGTGGATTTGGAGGTGCCACATTGACTTGTCCGCGGCTAATCCGAAGGCGTGGGATTATCTGGAAAAATTCATTAAAAAATACGACCACTTCGTCGTTTCCAAGGAAGACTACAAAAAAAATATTTCCATACCGCAAACCGTTATCCACCCCGCCATAGACCCCCTGTCGGAAAAAAATCGCCCCTTGCCCGCGAAGTTCATTGATAAATATCTAAAAAAATTCGGGATACGCCAAGACGCTCCGATTATTTCGCAGATTTCCCGTTTTGACAAATGGAAAGATCCGATGGGGGTGATAAAAATCTTTGAAATCGTGAGAAAAAAAGCAAACTGCCGGCTGGTTCTGCTCGGCTCTTTGGCGACGGATGATCCGGAGGGGCATATTATATTTAAAGAAATTGAACAAACCGTGGAGAACTGCAAATACAAAAAAGACATTAAATTGATTTTGGTTGACGATGATATTTTGGTTAACTGCCTGCAAAGGGCGTCCGCGGTGGTAATACAAAAATCATTGAAAGAAGGCTTTGCCTTGACGGTCTCCGAGGCGCTTTATAAAGAAACGCCGGTTGTCGCCTCCAATATCGGCGGCATCCCCTTGCAAATCATAAACGGAGAAAACGGCTTTCTTCATAATCCCGACGACTACGAGGGCTTTGCCGACAGCATTGTCCGGCTTCTGGGCGATAAAAAATTACGAACCAATCTGGGCAAGCACGGCAAAGAATACGTAAAGAAAAACTTCCTAATAACCCGCCTAATGCTTGATTGGCTGGATTTATTTGATGAGTACTTGTAAAAACCCCTTGATAAAGGGGGAATTTTAAGTTTATAAAAATAGCGGAAATCCCGCTATTTTTTCGTTTCAATAACTCCTCCTCCCAATACCTCGTCTTTTCCGTAAAACACAACACTCTGCCCGGGCGTAATCGCCCTTTGCGGCTCGGCAAACCTAACTAAGCACTTATTCCCACTTTTAACTTTATAACTTTCAACTTTACACTCAACGGGTTTATGCCGATACCTGATTACGGCTTCGCATTTTAAAGGCATTTTCGGCTCCTCGCCCGATATCCAATTTACGTTGCCGGCTATCAATTCGTCGCTGAATAAAGCGGGGTCGTCAAAATTGTTTACGACATACAAGGTATTGGTTTTATAATCCAATCGCGCCGCGTAATACGGGCCGGTGCCGCCGATTTCAATGCCTCGCCTTTGCCCGATTGTGTAAAGCGGCAGGCCTTGATGCTCGCCCACAATCCGCCCGTCCAGAGTTTTGATCGGGCCTTTTTTTAATTTTAAATATCTTTTTAAAAATTCATTATGGTCCTTCCCCGGGATAAAGCAAACCTCTTGGCTTTCGCTTTTCTCCGCCACCGGCAACCCGAACTTTTGGGCCATTTTTCTAACCTCGGATTTCGTAAAATCTCCAAGCGGAAATAACAAATGCCGTAACTGCTCTTGCGTCAACATCCACAAAAAATAACTCTGATCTTTACTCTTGTCTTTCGCCCTGTATAATTTTATTTTTGGAGCTTGAAGTTTGGAGCTTGAAGTTTGAGGCCTTAGACGGGCATAATGTCCGGACGCCACGTAATCATATCCCAGCTCTCGCGCCTTCTTGATTAGCAGTCCCAGCTTAACCAGTTTATTGCAGCGCGCGCAAGGATTCGGAGTATTTCCGGACCCGTATTCGGCGATAAAATTATCCACTATTTCCTTCTTAAAAACATCGGCGAAATTCAAGGTGTATAATTTTATTCCGATTTTTTGGCAAACCCGCCTCGCGTCCATAAACGCCTTGGCGCTGCAGCATTTGTTTTCAAAATTATTGCCTACCGCGGAACCCGGTTCCAGGTACCCGGAACCGGGTTCCATAGACTCCTTCCAAAAATGCAAAAAAATACCCATGGAATCGTATCCCCGGTCGGTTAACATTTTTGCCGCGACCGAAGAATCAACTCCGCCCGACATGGCGATAACAACTTTTTTATTTTGATTGTCTTTTTTATTTTGATTATCTTTTTTATTTTGATTATTCTTCATATTCCATAAACAACATTTTACTCCCATATAACGTTATATGGGAGTAAAATGTTGTTTTTTGTTTTAATTTTATGGCGCGACGAAAAAAACTTTTTAAACGCCATAAAAACAACAAGCGCCTAAAAATAATACTCTAAAACAATAAACCCTCCACAGGCATACGACACTTAAAAATCGCGCAACAAGAAAGCGATGGGAGCTATATTGCCGACTCTAAAGATTATAAGATACTTAAAATCGTATAATACTTAATGTTGCGTAAACCGGAAACCATAAAATAAATATTTGTAATCACATAACACTTGATACTTGGGGTTGGACCATACTTGGGATTCGCGATATTTAAGATTGCAAAAGCTCAAAACCACACAACTTTTACTCCCATATAACGTTATATGGGAGTAAAACGTTATTTTTTATTTTTTGTTTTTCATGAGCATATTCACCAACAGAAAATGGCCCGGGTATTTTTTTCTTATCGCGTCAAAAGAAAATGTCATATCGCAGTCATCGCTTGGCCTGTTTTTGCTCTTTTTCTTTTGAAACTTCTTAATGGTTTTTCTGTACCCGCCGAAGCCGTTATTCAGCCACCTGTCCACCTGGCTTATGTTGGAAAAGCCGACTCCGAGTTTTTGCCTGATTTCTTCGTGCGTAAGCCCCGATAAAAGCATCTGCGCGATCTGGATTCGCCGGGAAATCATTACAACTTCGCTTAAAGTCAACAAGTCTTTGAAAAAATTTTTTACCTCGTCCCTGTTTTTCAGTAAAGACACCATAGTGTAGAATTCTCCCAAATACTTCTTTTTTTCTCTGTCCGTTAGTTGATGGTATTTAATCTTTGGCATAATAGTTCGTTTACTCCCATATAACGTTATATGGGAGTAAATGTTTATGTGAATAATGAATGATGTGTTATAACACCAAGATCTTTTCCGTGATGTATCGCAAGAAGTTGAATTTAATCGTTATCATTCCGTAGAGGAAAATTATCAGCAACAGGGTTTGGATAATTACCGGCTTATGCTGGACGCTTACTCTTACCAAAATATTCACCAGCAGCAACAACACCAAGAGAACCAACGCGCCGATAAACACATATTGGGAATAATTTACCAGTTTGGACGCCGTATCGTATTCGCGCGGAACTTCCACGGCGGTCGCTTTAACGGTCGCGCGCGCCTCCAATTCCTTATTCGGGCTTTGTTCAATGATATTCCGGTTGCCGTTTTCGGCAATATCTTTGCCGTTATCTTTTTTCGCGATTGGGCGCCGCGCGTCTTCCTTGGTTTCGTTTTCCTTCTTCACTCCGTTATCCGCCTCAATTTCGGCCGCCAAAACTCGCGATTCGGGCGCGGACGGCTCAACGCCGTTGTCCGCCGCCGCCGGCTTAACGGCTTGCTCGGCGCCGTTAACCGACGGCGCCGGAGTCGGTTTGGTCCGTTTAATCGGTTTAACCGGCGGCTTCTTTTCCGCGCTAAGCGCGGGAGCGGCCGCGGGCGAAGATGTTTTTTCTTTCGGGGCCGGCGCTACGGCCAAGGCGGGTTTCGGGCGTTTGGCGTAGGCGAACAGCTCCACCAAGACATTGGTTTTTTTGCCGTTGATTTCGCCCGGGACAACCGCCACTCCGACATCGGTGTATTTGGGATTTAAGATATTTCTTTTATGGGACGGCGAACGCATCAGCGCCTTGCTGACGGATTGGGCGGAGGTGAAATTCATTGCCAAATTCTCCCCAACGTACAAATACGGATATTCATCGCGGTCAATCATGTCCCATATCATTTTTCCGTCCGGACTCTTGTGGGCGAAATAATTCTTGTTAATCATATCCTCGGCCTTTTTCTTGGCGATTTCGTTTAACTTTTCATTGGCGGACAAGACGGGCACGTTATTTTTTTTTCTTTCAATGTTAATCAGGTTGTAAACCTCATCCTGAATCACCTCGGACATTTTCGCCAAATTCGGGTAGATGAAAAACAAATATCCCGCCACGGATATTTTAAAAAACAAAAGCGTAACGGCGATTACGGCGAGCGGCTTTGTTCTTAAAATTTTCGGCTTAAAGTCGTTGTCGTCGTTGGGAATGAAATAATTTTTAAAAATTGAGCCGGAATCCTTGCAGTATTCCCCGAACGATTCTTCGCCGGCGGCGAATTCCTCCACTTCTCTTTTTTCTTTTTTGAAAAAATCCTTAAAATTTCTCGCTATCTTTTTTTCATTATCTCCTTTAAACACAAAACGAAGGAACTTAATTAAAAAGCCTCCCAGGATAAGGTAAATTAGCCATTTAAGCCCATTTTTATCATTATTTTTTCGCATAATATTATTATACCGCTAAATAATAATATTATTATATCACTAATAGGTTGTTTTGTCAAATCACAAAAGAGATTCAATGTTCGGCCCAATCCTCGGGATTAAACATTGAATCTCTTGTTTGTTTCTTTACCGAATCGCTCCGCTGTAAGCGATGGCTCGCGTTATGTCCCAGTCAACGGCGGAAACCGGATTACGCCCGTAAATCGCCTTAAAAATACTGATAGCCGCTTTCTCACTGTCCAAGTTCCTGTTATCCGGCCTTAATCCGTAAGCGATGATGGTAACGGCGGCGTTGTCGTTGGGGTTGTCCATATCGGCGTCGCGCAAATAAACCTTTTTAAATTCCAGTTTCGCTCTTTCCTCCGCGGTTTGGCTCCGCTCGTTCGGCCACCTGCCGTTGGCTATTTTAATTACGTCTTCCCACTCGCTTTGAGTGGTCGGTAATTTGTTGAACGCGGACTTATATGAATTTAACACTCCGGCTCGCTCCCCCGCTCCCAGAATCAACGTGGTCCGGGTGCCGCAAAACACGAAGTTGGTTAAAGCGTAAATATTGTTATCGGACAGCCCTTGAATGCCGGAAATCAACGGAACGGTGTATTTATCGTAAACTCTTTTTTCTCCGTCCGCGCTTCTCTCGGTTCCGGCGCGGCCGCAAGTCAAGTCCGCGTTTCCTTCGTAAACAGCGCCGGCGTCTTCCGCGATTTTTTTAAGCTGATCGCTCCGATAATCAAATTCCACGCCTTTAACTGAAACCTTTTCCAGTAATATTGAATCCTGAACCGAATCCGACACGTTGCCGGCGTTATCCTTGAATTTGACGTAAACGGTTTTTTCTCCGTTTCCGGCGGTTAAAGTCCAATCTTTTTGAGTGGCGTAATCTTCCCATACGGCTCCGGCAAAATCGGCGCTGTTCGCGATCATCATTTTACTTGCGCCGTTGGCCGACAATTTCAAAGTAACCGTCGCGAAAGCGGTTGACGTCGCGCCGTTGTTGATTAAAACCGAAGTATCGGTCGGCGCCGTATTGTCCGCGGACGCTCCTCCGCCGCCGCCTCCGCCGCCTCCGCCGCCTCCGCCGCCGGAATTATCACTGCCGCTTGTTTCATTCCCTTTGTCGTCCGGAGGGGTGATCTTATAGGTAAAAACGGCCATCGGAGATTGCTCGCCGTTAGCGTAGCATGACACCGCGTTGATGGACAAAGTTGAGTCCACTCGTACGGGCTTGACGTAAACACTGCCCGTGGCGCAAGTGGCGTCAGAGCCGTCAACGGTATAATGAATGGATGTCGTCCCGGCGCTTCCGGATAACGTCACGTCTTGAGCGCTCGCGTACGCGCCCGCCGGAGGATTCGCCGTGGGCGCCGCCATAACCACGCCCTCTATTCCCGCGCTTATGTTCCCCGCGTTTGATCCTTCGCCCGTCGTCAAATCTTGCCAATCCGTCACGGAAGCGGAAGCGGGAAAAACAAGAACCAGAGAAAGTATAATTGTGAAAATGTATTTCATAATGCTGTTGCTTTAATTGAATTAAAATCCTTGGGTGTCGGGATAGTCCGATTTCACCGCGTATTGCGACGAGTACGACCCTCCCGCGCTTCCTTCCGGAACCCTCATCTCCACGATAACCTCAATTTGCCTTCCGGGAACATCCGGCTCAAGGTCGGAATTCAGAGTGATTCCCGCTGAAAAAGCTTCCGCCGCCGTAATCATTCTCGCCGTGCTGGTTCCGTTCGCGTCCGATGATTGCGGACTGTAAAAGCGGATGTTGTTCGCGGCCGGAATGACATTCTCGCCGTCGCTTGTCTTGAAGTCCTTGAACTTCATTGAGAAAATAGTTTCGTCCGTGGGAACGGTTACGCTGAACACCCAGCTCCATCCATTTTTAAAGGTGCCGTCCGCTGTCGCGATAGTGCCGCTTGCCGTAACTCCGGTTACGCCGAGTTCCGCCGTGTCGTCAAACGCTTCCTTAACTATCACCGTGCGTGTTTCTTCCTCCGCCGCGTTTCCCGCGGAATCAGAAACATTATAGGTAACCGTATATACGCCCGCCACGGTCGCGACATCCCCGTCAGCGATTGTGCCCCCGAAAACGATATCAGCGGAAATATTTCCGTCAATGGCGTCAATTGCCGTCGCCCCCGGATCTATGTATGTGTCGCCCACCGTAATAGTCAACGGATTTTGTCCAAGCACCGCGATAATCGGTTTGTCCGTATCCGGAGTGGTCGCCTCCGTGATGGTTACGGAATTGCTCTCGTCGCTCGTGTTGCCAACGCCGTCCGTGGCTGTCGCGGTAAATACATTATCCGCGTCTTGCGTAAGCGCGACGTTGATTACCCAATCCGTGTTTCCCGCCGCGAGCACCGCCGTTCCGGCAAGCCTCTCTCCGTTGTAAAGGTTCACGATCCTCTGCCCCCCGTCGTCAGCGGCGGTTCCGATGATGGTGTAGTAGTCTCCGTCAACCGTCGCGTTCGGCGTGGTTATCACGGGAGCGTCGGGAGGGGCCGTGTCCGGAGTGTCGCTTGTAGTGAAATACGAAATAAAGTTTCCAGCGTACGCGTTGCCGGCAACGTCCCTGACCGCTCCGGCCGCGACGTTTATCCTGTATGTCGTGTTCGGCTCCAGTTCGGAGTAAGGAATGTTAAGGGTGGTTGAATTTCCGTCGCCGCCCTCAACGCTCGGCGTTCCGGAATATATCTTGTTCGTTGAATTATTTTTTAAAGCAATCTTGCTCTGATCCGAGAGAACGATGTTTCCGTTTCCTCCCCAAAAAATTATTTTAGCCGTTCCGGCGGCGGTCGCCACGTTAAGCGCGCCGTCGTGGGGAGAAGACCCTTCAATCTCCGGCGCCACGGTGTCCCAAATAAGAGTCATTTCGTCCGAATTCACGTTTCCGGCGTTGTCAGTAACGGTTAATTTAAGCGTGTAAACGCCGTCCGTGTCCGCGGAGATTGTCGTATCCTCCGCGTTCGGATTTCCGAAGGTTACCGTTCCGACGGAAGGTGTTTCGTTGGTCCATTTCCACGAAGCGATTCCCGAACCGTTGTCGGAGGTTTGCGCGTCCTGCGTTACCATAGCGTTCACTTCCTTGTCCGCTCCGGCGTCAACAACGGGCGGAGTTTTATCAAAGAGAACGAACGAGCCGTCCGTCGTCGTCGCCACCCGCGCCCCGGCGTTTGCCGGCGAAGCGGTGTCTTCAAAATAAATGGTGAAGGGAATCACTCCCTCCGGCTCTTCTTTCGTGAGGCGCGCGGACGCCACCCATTTGTTCGCGACGGGACTTATGGCAAGCGGCGCGGGGCGCCCGCCGATTACCACGAGCAACGATCCTATATTCTCGCTCGCCGTAAACCTGAGATTTATCGTGTCGCCGACTTTGGCAAGCGTCGTGCTGGCGTTGTTTGACTCTATGGAAACCGAAGTGAGAGTCGGCGCCACTCCGTCCGCCGGCGTGAGCAAATAATCTTTCGGGGTCCAATTTCCGTTCAGGTCTTTCATGCCATAATCATATCCGTTTCCGAGCACCTTTATCTCCGGCGTGCTGCCGGTTCCCATCGGCGGATAAAACGTAACGCTTACGACTCCATTCTTTTCCGTTATTCCGCTGACATTGTAGCCGCTGACGACAAGATCGGCCGCGTCAACGGACCTGCCGTGCAAATCTTCGCTGAACACGACATCAATCGTGGTCGTGCTCGTCGTGCGCGCCGACATCGGCACCGGCCCGGCGGCGTCAGTTGACGTTTCGGAATACGCCGTGAGCGGGTTGCCGGCTATGTCCGCCGCCGTACCCGAGGCGTAGGCAACCATCTTCGCGCCCGTTCCTTCAACGCCGGCGGAAACTATAATGTCCGCGGAAAGGACCGAATTCGCGCTTTCCGCGCCGACATTCCCGATTCCGTCCGCCGGAACGCCGGCAATGACGAAGTTTTTCGCTTTGAGAGTTGAAAGGAGAATCGGCTCGCTGAATTTCAACGTCGCCGCGTCAACTCTGCCGTCCATATCCTTGTCTTTCGTCACCGCGGACACTATCTCCGGAGCCGAGGTGTCCTTCTTGCCGGGGCGGTTGGCGTCGGCGCTCGTGTTGCCGGCGGCGTCAGTGGCGCTCACGACCGCGACGACCTGCCCGTCCGGCAATAAAGACGCGTTAACCATAACTTCGTATTCTCCCGATGACGCATCGGCCGTATCCGTGGCCGAAGGGGTGGGGTAAGACGCGCTCAGAAGGACGGCTTCCACGACGGAGCCCGGCTCCGCGGATCCTTTAATATGAACGGCGCCTTGTTCCGCCGCGTTTATGTAACCGTCGTCAGCGATTGAAGTTATGGACGGCGCGCTCGGCGCGCTCGTGTCCACCACCAAGGTGAACGGCAACGAAACGGAGACGTTGCCCGCCAAGTCGCTCGCCTTGGCGGTAACGGCGTATGTTCCGTCTTTCAAGGGTTCGCCGGGATTGCCCAAAGACCACGCGCCGGCGGCGGTTGTCGTTGCTCCAACGGATGAATTGTCAATAAACACTTCCACGCTTACGGAATCATCTGACGCCGTTCCGTGGAAAACAGGTTCGTTATCGTTCGTTATTCCGTCGGAGCCGGAAATCCCGGTATCGTCCTCAATCCCCGTTACTACGGGAGCGTTCGGCGCTTTCGTGTCTATGGTCACGAAAATGGGTCCGGACGCGCCGGACTCGTTGCCGGCCGGATCGGTTACCGTGAAGATTACGTCATAAGTTCCGTCCCCGGCCTCTTCGGCGCGAACCGTCGCCTCGCCGGCCTCGGGACAAGCAACCGAACCTTTCGGCGCGGTCGTTCCTCCCGCGGAGTAGTAAATCGTCACGACACTGTCCGGTTCGCAGGAAGCGATGAAATAATCCGGCGTGTTGTCGCTCGTGTAATTGTCCGAATCGCTGTCTCCCGTATCGGACGCGTCCGTCAAGTCGGGCTCTCCGTCCGCGGCGGGGGACAAAACATCTTTCAGCGCGTCAAGAGGTTCGGAAGACGAAGAAACGTTTCCGGCGGCGTCTCGGGCGACCGCCGTTACCACAATCTTGCCGTCATCCAGCCTTGACACGTTGACGGGAACGCTGAATTCGCCGCTGTCCGAAACGGTTCCCGTGGAAGTCGCCGTAACCACGGTGGTGCCGGAGGAGGGTACATTGCTTACGCTTACCTCTATCGCCGCGCCCGGTTCCGCCTTTCCTTTTACCACGGCGGCCGTCTGTTCCGCTTTGTTCACCATATCGTCGCCCGCGATTGAAATCAGAACGGGAGCGTTCGGAATTTCCGTGTCCACTTTCACCTCCTTCGGACCCCGCAAGACCTCAGCATTGCCGGCGGCGTCCGTTGAATACCATAAAAGGTAATTGTCGCCTTGAGGCGCCTGAAAACTCACGGAAGAACTCGCCACCGTCGTTGTCGCGACGACGCCGGCGCCGCTCGCCGCGTCATACCACGCGTAAATAATATCTGAACATCCGCTCAAATTATCCCCGCAAGAAAGCGTTACGGTCGGCGCGCCAACCAAAGCGTTATACCAACCGGAAACGGAATTCGGCGATTTCGGCAAGATCGAATAGTTCGTACTCGGAGCGGTATTATCTATGGTGAAATAGTCGTCAGAAAAATCCAGTTTCGTTCCATTTTGAGTCACATTTTCAATCTTGATGATAAAGTCGTTTCTGTTTCCCGCTTTGTCGCTCGCTTCGTTTGTGTCCCATGAATATTCACCCGAAGAGCATTTCAGTCCGGACTTGATAGGTTCCACCGTTCCCGGGAACGCGCCTTGACTGCTATTGTAACCGTACCAGATCCTGATTGTGTCCCCCTCCGAACACTCGGAAGTGTCCCACTTTATCGTCTGGACCCCGCTTAAAACCTCTCCGCCGTTGGGGTATACCAGCATCCCCGCATGCGACGACCCATCGCCCGCTCTCGCTTGGGCGATAAAAAAACCGCCGGCAACAAGCGCCGCGGCCATAAACGCGAAAGAAAAAACCGAAGCGCGGTCGGTTGTTTTTGCCGCGCTCCTCGCGCCGCCAATAATCGCTTTTTTGAGTTTTTGGAAAATTTTTGCGTTCAACATAGTTTTGTGCGCGTTTACGCGCTAAATTATTATTAAAATTAATTTGATTTGCGGCGCTCGGCCGCGAAAAACCGTTTCCGCCGCGATTTCCAAAACAAAAAACACGCAAACTGAAAACGCCTACGGCATTTCATTCGCGCGCTTTTGAGTGAAAATTTTCATAATATTATCGCCCTTGCTCGCGGTAAAAACCGTGAATAATATGGACGCAAACAATGATTAAATATATTCAATGCCGCTTAACGGCAACGGTATTACGATAAATACTCGCACAATTTAATCCCGTGAAATTTTCCCTGAAGCTTTATTTGTTTACTTATTTAATCTAACAAGCGAGGAATATTCTGTCAAGTGGATTAAGAATTCTGTATTTGCTCCGCCACTATCACCAAGCGATTTTTGGTGGAGTATATCGGATCGCAGGTGTATATGGT
>JALUVW010000059.1 GCA_027020105.1 Candidatus Falkowiibacteriota bacterium | reverse complement strand
CCGATAATCAGTAAACAATTAACGCTTTTTTTGTTTTTAGCGATGAGGTTGTAAAAAAGATAAGTAAACGGGATATATGGCTTTATGAATTTTTTAATTTCATCAACCGTCATTCCCGTTTTTTTTCGCGCCACCATTCTTTTTTCTTGTTCAACGCGCCAACCCTCAATCCATTTAATGTTTTTTCCAAGCATAACGGTTTTATTATCAAGCAGTTTCCAAATTTTCCGGTATTTTTTTACGTAGTCCATAACTATTTCACAGTGTTTGTTTTTAGGATCCAGTTCTTTAAAAATTTTATACGCGTACTTGTTGCCGCGCAAGACTGATGGGAGTTTTTTGGGCTCAATAAACGGCATATTGACGCACCAACCCTCCAATATCACGAAGTCCAACCGTTTGTTAATCTTGGTTGTTTGGGCGGCGACATCCCCTTCTCCGCCGCGAAGCGATTTATCAAAGCGCGGGACAACGAACCGGCGTCCGCTTTTGGCCGCTTTTAACGCGTGGTACAGCTTATTGAATTTATGCGTGCCCGGCAGGCCGCGCGTTTTGTAAAACGGATTTTTCCGCTTTGCTTTGAAGAATTTTTTTTGTTCGCTGTTTGATTTGTAAAAGTCATCAATGGAGAATTCCGCCACGCGATATTTTTTTGACTTCAAATAAATTTTAATCAGGGAGGCTAAAACTGTTTTTCCCGTCCCCTGCCCGCCTTGGATGCCTATGATATATGTTTTTATTTTATTCTTTTTTTTATCGTTAATATAATATTGAATCAAGGGAAGGTAAAAATTTTCAAAAACTTTATCACCGATAACCACTCCGCCCGTGGCTGATTTTATTTCGTCTTGAATTTTTTTTGACAAACTCGGCATAAATCAAGAGCCGGCGGCGGAACCGATAAGCGGTTTACGCGATGCTTTTATAGTGTTTGATTTTGGCGTTTTTATTGGTTCGGTCAATATTAATCGCGATTAAATCCAGCCTAATGTCGTCGTACTTGGTTTTTTTGTCCGCTTGGCGCAAATAAAGCCCCACGGCCCGCCTTAGGTTTTTTGTTTTATTAAAAAAAACCGATTCGTCCGCTTCACCGAACCGGCAAGATGTTCTTGTTTTCACCTCCACGAAAACCAATTCTTTGTCTTTTGCGGCAACAATGTCTATTTCTTGGTAATTTGTTTTAATATTGGCGTTAAGGATTTCATATCCGCGCTTAACCAAGTATTCCCGCGCCAACTTCTCGCCGAATCGCCCGACTTTTTGATTATAATGCATAAGACGGAAAGCGGCAGACAATATTTCCCGCCGGTTGCCGTTTATTGCCCGTTATCCGCCGCTTAGTTAATCTACGGCAAGTATTTCTTAAATTGTTTTTCTTCTTCGGCGCGTTTTTTCCTTTTTGGTATTTCTTGCGCCGCGCGCGCGATAAAAAACAGCCAAATCGCCATTTCCGCGCCCCAAACAATAAACCAAAAGCGGGAGGATAAAACGGGAATCATTTCATAGGTAAAAAACAGCAACAGTAAGCCGATGATAATATTTGACAAGCTAAAGCCGCTTAAGCCGCGCCAAATTTTATTATACGCGCCTCCTTTTGTTCTTCCCAAAAAAGAAAAAACAAGCGCCGCAATCGTTAAAAAAACTATAAAGGCGATAAGCGCGTTATGATAAACCGGCAATAAGGCGCCCGGCCTTGACGCCAACCAGAATTTTAACGAAAGAAGATTTGACATATAAAACATTAAACCTTAATTAAATTAAATTTTGGTGAATATCAGCCCGTAATGGTACGGCCCCGCCTCAAACTCTTCTTCCAGGTTTAATCCAAGTTTTTTTGCCGCCACCTTCATTAAGTCGGGCTTGACCCTTTCTTCAACGGGCGGGCCTATCGGAGAAGAGATGTTTTTCCACTCAACTACAAGCAGGATGCCGTCTTTTTTCAGCATTCTAATCGCTTCCCGCAAAATTTCCGCTCTTTTATGGGATTGGTACAGTGTGTTTATGAGCATTGCCACGTCAAGCGAACCGGCTTCAATCTTGGTGGCGCCGAATATTTCCAAATCGCTCCAAACCGTTTCAATGTTTTGCAAGTTTTCCAGCTTCGCCCTGCGGTTAATGTTTTCCAGGATTGTTTTTAAGATGTCAACGGCGTAAACCTTTCCTCTTTCTCCGACCAGTTTTGACGCCGAAAAAACAAAATGGCCGGAAGCGCCGCAACCCAAATCGGCCACCTTGGTTTTATCCCCTATTTGCGCCTTGCTTAAAATAAAGTTAACATCAAGCAGGGCGTTTCCTCCCGTAATAGGCATATTAACAGATGACGAACAGCCGTTTGTCGGTTGTTGTCCGAATAATTTTAACTATTGTTTATATTATACTCCATTTCGCGAAGTTTAACAATACTTAAATGTCGGTCCTCGCGCTCGTGAAAGCGTTGTCGGGCGAACAACCCCTTGGTAACCGATTTTTTACGGCTTCGGGCCGCGAATTAAAAAAAGACGGGTTGTCCGTTTTGCTTAAGACAACCCGTTTTGCTTATTTTGCCGCCGCCGCGGTTTTATATCCTTCCGCGAGCTCGTTCATAAGCTCTTTAACCGTAATGATTTTTTTTATTCTGCCGACATTGGCCCCGCAAAAAATAAGCCCGTTATCCACGTTTCCTCGTTGAGCGTTAATCAGCGCCACAAAGATGCAGTAAGGCGTATCCGGATATTTACAGGTCCGAAGGCATTTTGCCGAGCACCTAACCGGCTTGCGCTTTC
>JALUVW010000058.1 GCA_027020105.1 Candidatus Falkowiibacteriota bacterium | reverse complement strand
ACTTAGTCTCTTTTCTCTTTTGTTTTCGCGCCATTAACATGGCAAAATACAACCCGATAATCAATAATACAACGAACAACACGTTATGGAACATACTGCGGGCGCTGTAATAAACATAAACCGGAAACGACGCGAGCAAAAAGGCGGAGATGAAGGCGTTTCGCCGGCCGAAAATCTTTTTAACCAACAAATAAAAAAACAATATTCCCACGGCCCCGAAGAAAGGCGTCAAAAACGGCAGCGCTTTATATCCGATTAAGCCGACTATTTTGCCGTAAATCAAAATTATGCCCAAAAAACTTACCGGCTTGATTATTCCGGCGTCGCTTCTCATACTCCGCGGCCGCATTATATCGTCAACATATAAATTATATTTTTCAAAAATCATTATCTTGCCTGTCTGCCCGTACAGCTTGGCAAAAACATAATTGGCGGTTTCGTCGGGAGAGCCGAATTTCACGAAATCGCCCTTTTGCGCCAAATAATCATAACTCGCCGCGCCGGCGAAAAAAACGACAGCCAACAAAGCCACCGCTCCTATCCGCCAATATTTAACCGTGTAAACTTTTATTATTTTTGAAAGCATAACTTTCGGCAGCGCCTTTACGCCAACCCGCTTGTTGAAAATTGGAATTTGGCGTAAAAAGTATGGTATTATGATTATAGATAGATTGTGAACATTCCGAACGAACTAAAATGCCTAAATTCTAAATCCAAAATCACAAATTCCGAATAAATCCAAAATCACAAAATTTAAAATAAACATTTAAAGCTGCAATAGTCAAATTGTTTTGAATTTTAGTTATTGTAATTTATTTGGAATTTGGCGCTTTGAATTTGTAATTTAAAGCAATTTATGAATAATATTAAAGCCAATTATCACGCAATACTGTTCCCCGCGCTTGTTTTAATTTGCCTAATATCCTTTTTCGGCGCTGTTGTTTACCGCGTTTATTCGCTTAACAATACCGGCGTTGCCATTAGTTTAATATTAGCCATTATCTCTTTTTTGATTATACAACGGTTTGAAGCAGGAAACAAGAAGCAGGAAACATGTAACATGAGACATAAAACAACCAATTTAGACAATAACAAAAAAAATCCCTTAAATCTGTTACTTGTTACCTGTTACTTGTTACCTGTCTTGTTCCTATTTTACACTCTCCTAACCAATCAAACCGCGGAATCAATTATTTCCCCATGGCAGGTTGTCCCTAATTATTTTTTCATAATCTACGGCCTGGCAACCGCGGTTTTAATATTTATCATCTTAAAATACAATAACGCGCCTACAAGCCGCAAGCCGCAAGCCGCAAGCTTGATAATGCTCCACTATTTCCTCTCCTTCTCAATCGCCATAATAATATACAAAATCGGCTACGGCTTTGACTCTTTTATCCACCAAGCAACGGTTGACTTGATTGACAAAGCCGGTTCGGTTGAACCAAAACCGTTTTATTATTTGGGGCAATATTCTCTCGTCGTAATACTCCATAAAATCACCGCCCTGCCGTTGGCGTGGATAGACAGATTATTGGTTCCTGTTTTCGCCGCGATTTATCTGCCGATTACGCTTTGGCGGGTTTCAAAAAACTTATTCGCGGACAAAAAATCGTCCTTACTGCTTGTTTTAACGGTTTTAATTCTGCCGTTTTCATTTTTAATCGCCACCACGCCCCAAAACTTCGCTTACTTATTGCTGATTCTCGTTATTTTGCTTGGCTTGGTTTGCGCCAATATTTATGACTTGATTATTGTTTACGTATTGGCCCTGACCGCCGCCGCGTTCCAACCGATTGCCGGCATACCGGCCGTTATGTTCGCCCTGTTGTTGACCGTTTACCACGGTAACGTAAAGACGCGCCGCGGCGGGTATCTGCGAAAATTTTTTTATTCGCTTATTTTCATCATTTCATCAATCGCCCTGCCGCTGGCGTTTTATTTGCTTGAAGCAGGAAAGATAATTTCGCCCGCGGACGCGGACGGATTGGGAAAATTTTTAAACGGCATATTGCCGGCGTTAACCGTTCCGAACCGAGAAAATTTTATTCTGAATTTTGTTTATCTCTACGGATTTAACGTGAAAACCATAATCGGCGTCATGGCGATGGCCGGCTTAATCATCGCTTACCGCCACAGGCAAGAATGCAAAATATTTTTTATTTACCTGATAATGTCATCGGCCCTCGGCGTATCGTATTTATTGACCAAAGCTCTGCCGTTTAACTTTTTAATTGACTATGAAAAAAACAATTACTCGGACAGGGTGGCGCTTATGTCCGTTTTTTTTCTCGCGCCGTTCATCTTAACCGCGATTTACGGCTTTATCCGTCAAGTTCTAAAACAAAAAAACAGCGTAAAAATTCCCTTGCTCTTGTTTGCGGTTGTTTTGATAACCGCTTCCCTGTATTTGTCCTATCCCCGCTTTGATCCTTACTTTAATTCCCGCGGATATTCAACCGGCCAAGATGACATTGACGCCGCGCGTTGGATTGAAAAAAACGCCGGCAACGATTATATAGTGTTGGCCAACCAGCAAGTGAGCGCCGCCGCCCTCCGAGAATTCGGGTTTAAAAAATATTATATCCCAAATCCCAAATCCCAAATCCCAAATTCCGGAATATTCTACTACCCCATACCGACAGGCGGCCCTCTTTACCAGTACTATCTTGATATGGTCTATAAAAAACCGAGCCGCCAGACAATGCTCGCGGCCATGGAATTAACCGGCGTCCGCGAAGGATATTTCGTCCTGAACAAATA
>JALUVW010000057.1 GCA_027020105.1 Candidatus Falkowiibacteriota bacterium | reverse complement strand
CATCAGCTGCGAACGCCGTTGACGGTGATAAAAGGATATGTTTCAATGATAATGGCGGGGGATTTTGGCAAATTAAACCCTAAGATGGCCGATCCGATAAATAAGATTTCGGAATCAAGCAAAAGATTGCTTTCTTTGGTGGAAGAGCTGTTGAATATTTCGCGCATTGAATCCGGAAAATTAAAATTTGATTTTAAGCCGGCGCGGTTGGAGCGAGTCGTTAAGGGCGTGGTCGGCGAATTAAGCGACAAGGCCGAAGCGAAAAAGCTCCAATTGCGTTATCGGGAAAAGGGCGAACATTTTCCGGAGTTAATGCTGGACGAAGAGAAAATAAGGCAAGCTGTTGTCAACCTTATTGATAACGCGATAAAATATACGGACAAAGGAACCATTACTGTCAGTTTGGAGCGAGAGGGGGATAATATAAAATTTTCCGTCGCCGACACCGGTCCCGGCATAAGGCAAAGAGATATGTTGAAATTATTCCAAAAATTTTCGCGCGGCACGGGCGCCACCAAAAACATGGAAGGAAGCGGATTGGGATTATTTATCGCCAATAAAATGATAAAAGCGCATAAAGGCAGAATTTGGGCCGAAAGCAGGGGTGAAGGATACGGGAGCAAATTTTGTTTTACATTGCCGGTTAAACCGGCTAATAATTAAAACAATTGATTAAATAATATATGTTAAGATTTTCGGGATCTTTGTGGTCTTTCAGGATTATTATCCGTCCTAAAAATCCAAAAGATTACAAGTTTCTCAAAAATCCCGCGATTATGATTACGGTCAATCAAGAAACATGCATCGGTTGCGGCACTTGCGTAGCCCTGTGCCCGCAGACTTTCCGGCTCAATGACGGCGGAAAATCAGAGGTTATCAGCCAAGATGACGCGGAGTGCGCCAAGGGGGCGGTCGCGTCTTGTCCGGTGCAGGCGATAACGGTGGAATAGGGCTGGAAGCCGGAATTTTGCATTTAGAATACGGAAACGGAGGCGCCGAAAACAATCCCGCGAAAGCGGGATTGTTTTTTGTTGGAGGGGGTGGTAAAGTATTTTTATGAACTTAAACAGCGTTAAAAAATCGGATATCCCAAAATCGCCCGGCGTTTATCGGTTTTTGGATAAACACAACAAGATTATTTATGTCGGCAAGGCGGCCGATTTAAGGGCGCGCGTGTTGTCGTATTGGCGGAAAAGCGCCGGTCATTCTCCGGCCAAATATTCAATGATGAAACGGGTTGAGAAGGTTGAATGGACCGAAACGGAGAGCGAGATTGAGGCGTTGCTTTTGGAGGCGAATTTAATAAAGAAAATTCAGCCGCGGTATAATGTCGTTATGCGCGACGACAAAAGATACGCGTATATCAAAATTACCGCCGAGGACGAGATACCGGGAGTTTTTATAACGCGGAAGATAGATAAAAGCGGGAAATATTTCGGGCCGTTTACCGGCGCGGAAGCGGTGAAACAGACATTGAAAGCCATAAGGAAGATTTGGCCGTATTGCGCCGCGCGCAAGCGGCAAAAAAAGCCGTGTTTTTATTATCAAATAAATCGTTGTGTCGGCGTTTGCGGCGGCGTTGTCGGTAAAAAGGAATATATGGAAAAAGTGATAAGGCCAATCATCTTATTTTTAGAGGGGAAGAAGGGCGCGGTAATTAGAAATTTGAAATTTGAAATTGGGAATTTGGAGAAAAAGTTAAAAAGTTATAAAATTCATAAAGTTCATAAAGTGGAAAGTTTTAATAAAATTCAAGAAAAAATTAATTTATTGAAATTTCAGCTCTTGAATATAGAAAGGGTTCTGGAACATACTAAGATTTTAAGCGTGTCCGATAAATACGCGAATGATGTTATTGAGCTGGCGAAAGTTTTAGGGCTGCCAAAAATTCCCGAGCGAATTGAGGGCTATGATATTTCAAATATTTTCGGCGAAGAGGCGACTGGTTCAATGGTTGTGTTTAGAGAGGGAGAGCCGGATAAAAGCGAATATCGGAAATTCAAAATAAAAACGGGCCAAGATCAAGCCAATGACGTTAAAATGTTGGAGGAAGTTTTGGAGAGAAGGTTTAAACATATAAAAGAGACTAAGTCTCCAATTGGAGACTTAGTCTCTCGCGGTTGGCAGTCTCCGGATTTGATAATTGTTGACGGCGGCAAGGCGCAGCTGAACGCGGCTTCGCGAATTTTAAAAAAGTTTAAGCTTGACATTCCCGTTATGGCGATTTCAAAGGGATTGGGGTTGAGAAGCGCCGGAGCGCCGGACAAGCTGTTTTTTCCCGGCGAGAAAAAGCCGCTGGAATTGCCTCTTGCTTCGCCCGCCTTGCATTTAATCAAACGAGTGCGTGACGAAGCGCATCGGTTCGCGATCGGTTATCATCGCGCGTTAAAAAGAAAGAAAATGTTTTGATTTTATTCCCGCCGCATCTTGATTCGCGTATCGGCGGTTTCGGCCGCGCGGGAGCGGTTCAGTCAAGCCCGTTCGCGGCCGGCGGAAATTTAAGCCCGCGGCCATATTTAAAGAGCGCAAAACGTCTTTAATTCATTGACAGGATTTATTTTAATGGTATAATATGATAATGTAATATTTATGAAAAGACCGCGAATCAAATTAAACATTTTTAATTGATTCGCGTTTCGCGGCCATATGGGCGACTTTAAATTTGATAAAAAAACCGATGATTTATTTAAGGCGATTTTAAGTTTGGAGTCCGTTGAAGAGGCGGAAGATTTTTTTCGAGACCTTTGCACCATTGATGAAATCAAGGAAATGTCAACGAGATGGCAGATTGCCAAGTTGGTTTATAGCGGTATGCCTTATGAGAAAATCGCCAAAAAACTGGGAGTAAGCGCGGCAAAGGTGGAGCGGGTGGCGGTCTGGGTTTTTCACGGAGAAGGAGGGTACAGGTCGGTTTTGGATAAGATGCCGAAAGACAAATTATTCAAGATTTTTAAAAAGTGAAGCAAGCGCCGCGATAACAAGTTGAAGAGGTTTTGCCTCTTTTTTTTATTTGTGGTATATATTAGTTAAAGTCCGGCGTTTGGAATTCGGGATTTGGAATTATGAACAATAATATGAATAAAGATTATAAAGCGCAAAAAGAAAGAAGAAAAACTCGGGAAGTGATGGTTGGGAATATCGGCATTGGCGGAGACAATCCGGTTAGGGCGCAAACCATGACCAACACCGACACCTTGGATATTGCCGCGACCGTCAAGCAGATTATTGAGTGCGCGGAGGCGGGAGCCGAATTGGTCAGGGTGACGGCGCAGACCAAGAGGCACGCGCGGGCGATCGGGGAAATTAAAAAGGCGTTGGATAAACAAGGGTACGATATTCCCGTTATAGCCGATATTCATTTTTTGCCCGAGGCCGCTTTTGAGGCGCTGAAATACGCCGATAAAGTTCGGCTTAATCCCGGCAATTTGTTTGACTCTCCCAACACGGAGAAAGAGCTGTCGGAAGAAGAGTATGAAAAAGAATTGAAAAGAGTTGAAGAAAGCTTAACGCCGTTTATTCAAGAATTAAAAAAATTCAAGAAGCCGATTAGAATCGGCGCCAACCACGGCTCTTTGTCAGGCAGGATTTTGTCCAAATACGGCGATACGCCCGAGGGGATGGTTGAATCCGCCATGGAATATTTGAGAATTTTCAAAAAGAACGACTTTAACGATATAGTAGTGGCCATGAAAGCGTCAAATCCGCTGGTTATGATTGAGGCAAACCGTTTGTTGGTTCGCGAAATGGATAAAGAAAATATGGATTATCCCGTTCATTTGGGGGTAACCGAATCCGGCAGCGGCGAAGACGGGCGGGCAAAATCAATAATCGGAATCGGAACATTATTGCTTGAAGGAATCGGAGACACCGTCCGAGTTTCGTTAACGGAAAGTCCGGCAAAAGAAATTCCGGTTTGCTACAGCATTTTGCAGGCGACGCGCCGACGCGTTACGAAAACGGAATTCATATCTTGCCCGTCTTGCGGCAGGACCTTGTTCAACATTGAGAAAGTTGCCGATAAAATAAAAAAAGAATTGGGGCATTTAAAAGGCGTGACCATCGCCGTAATGGGGTGTATCGTTAACGGCATCGGAGAAATGGGTGACGCCGATTTCGGGTACGTGGGAGGAAAGCCGGGGATGATAAATTTATATTACAAGAAAGAGCTGATTAAGAGAGATGTGCCGGAGGATGAGGCGATTAAGGAGTTAATCAAACTGATAAAAGACAAAGGGATGTGGGAAGAAAAATTAAAAATTAAGAATTATGAATGATTATAACAAGAAGAAGATAATTTTGGTGAAGCCGAGAGGGTTTTGCGCCGGAGTGACAAGAGCCGTTGAAACGGTTGAAAGGGCGTTAGAGTTGTACGGAGCTCCTGTTTTTGTCAAGCATCAGATAGTGCATAACCAAAGAGTCGTTGATATGTTAAAGAAAAAGGGGGCGCGGTTTGTTGAGCCTTTAAGCGATATTCCCGAGGGGAGCGTAACGATATTCAGCGCGCATGGCGTCGCCCCCAAGGTCAGGGAGGAGGCGCGCCGAAGAAATTTAAAGGTGATTGACGCTACCTGTCCCTTGGTGGCCAAGGTTCATTTGGAGGCGAAAAAATTTTATAATGACGGATATACCGTGTTGTTAATCGGCCACAGGGGGCATCAGGAAGTGATGGGAATTATGGGCGAGGCGCCGGTTATATTGATTGAAAACATTAAAGACATAGACCGTATCAATATTGATTGTCGCCAAAAGATAGCTTGCCTTACGCAAACCACGCTTTCAGTGGACGACACCGCCGTATTGATAAAAAAGTTAAAGCGTAAATTTCCAGATTTGGCTTTGCCTCCGCGGGGAGACATTTGTTACGCCACGCAGAATCGGCAGGAGGCGGTCAAGAAAGTGGCGGATCGGGCCGATGTGGTTTTCGTTATCGGTTCAAAGTCCAGCAGCAATTCAAACCGGCTGGCCGAAGCCGTCGGCGATAAAGGGTTTTTAATTTCCGATTTGAGCGAGATTGACGAAAAGATATTGGACGATGCCGGCGTAATCGGCATTACCGCCGGCGCTTCCACGCCGGACGTGATGGTTGACGAGGTGGTGGAATTCATAAAAAACAAGTATCAAGACATAGAATTGGAAGAAATGGGGCGCGCCGGCGAGGCCATGACTTTTCCCTTGCCGGCGGAGATTGGAGTAAAATAAGATAAACAGGAAGAATACAGTTCCTTGGCTTGAAAATTTTTCGCCAACATTACCATATTCCCTCAAAAATTTTCAAATCATCTAACTGAAATATAAAGAGACTAAGTCTCCAATTGGAGACTTAGTCTCCGCGTCCAATCCGTAAAAACGGGGAGCGGAAAAATTTTATTCGCGACGGTATTCGTCGGCAGCCCTTTTAATCGCGCGCGGCTTGATGCCGTGTTTTTTGTTGTAGGCGATTTGGGCGCGGCGGCGGCGGTTTGTTTCGTTTATGGCGAAGGCGAGCGCCGGAGTGATTTTATCGGCATACATTATGACTTTTCCGTCAATGTGGCGGGCGGCGCGTCCCATGGTTTGGATTAAGGAGGTTTCATCGCGCAGAAATCCCGGCGTATCGGCGTCCAATATCGCGACCAATGACACTTCGGGCAAGTCCAGGCCTTCCCTTAGCAGGTTTACGCCGATAAGCGCGTCATATTCGCCCCGCCTTAAATCGCGCAATATGTCCACCCTTTCCAATGTTTTTATCTCATTGTGTAGGTAACACGTTTTAATTCCTTGTTCAATCAAATAATCGGATAATTCTTCCGCCATTCTTTTGGTGAGAGTGGTAACCAAGACGCGCTGGCCCTTGTCGGCCCGTTTTTTTATTTCCTGAATCAAATGCGGGATTTGGTTTTTTGTTTTCCTTGTCTCCACTTCCGGATCAAGCAATCCCGTCGGCCTGATAATTTGTTCAACCACTTGCGCCGAATTTTTAATTTCAAACTCCGCGGGAGTGGCGCTTACGTAGATGACTTGGTTTATTTTTGAATTAAATTCTTTAAAATTCAACGGGCGATTGTCGCGCGCCGAAGGCAGGCGGAATCCGAAATCAATCAATGTTTGTTTTCGCGCTTTGTCGCCGGCGTGCATTCCCCTGATTTGCGGCAAGCTCACGTGCGACTCGTCAATAAAGAGAAGATAATCTTTCGGGAAAAAATCCATCAAAGTTTCGGGCGGAGAGCCGGCGGGCCTGCCGGTCAAATGGCGGGAATAGTTTTCTATGCCGTTCGTGTACCCGACTTCCTCAATCATCTCCAAGTCATAATTTGTTTTTCGCTTCAGCCGTTCATACTCAACCGTTTTTTTCTGTTTTTTAAATTCGGCCAGCCGTTCTTTTAATTCTTTTCTGATATTTTTTATCGCCGTTCTCATTTTATCTTCCGGCGCCATAAAATGTTTGGCCGGCAAAATAGTAATAGCCGCCACAGGATTTTCAACGCCGGAAC
>JALUVW010000056.1 GCA_027020105.1 Candidatus Falkowiibacteriota bacterium | reverse complement strand
TTGATTGGGAATGTTGCTTTGGCGGTTGGGGAGGATATTGAATATGCTTTAATAAAGCTCAAAGCTCAAAACTCAAAGCTCAAAACCGTAACCCAAAACTCAAAACTTATAATCGCGAAAGAAAGATTGGAAATAATAAATGATGAGTATGAGACATTAAAAGAATTTAAAGGGAAAGAGTTGGTTGGTAAAAAATATAAACCGCTTTTTGATTATTACGCCAAAAGCGGTCCGACCGCCAACGAAGCGGTCGGACCGCCGGTGGAAAACCATGAAAACGGTTGGAAGATTTACGGCGCGGATTTCGTGACGACTGATGAGGGGACCGGAATTGTCCATATCGCGCCGGCGTTCGGCGAAGATGATATGAATTTGGGCAAGAAATATAACTTGCCGTTTATTCAGCATGTGGGAATGGACGGTATTATCAAAAAAGAAGCCAAAGACTTCGCCGGAATGAATGTTAAGCCGTCGGGCGACCATATGAAAACCGATATTGAGATTATAAGGTATTTGGCGCGCAATAATTCGCTTTTTCATAAAGAAAAATACGAGCATAGCTATCCGCATTGCTGGCGGTGCGACACCCCGTTAATCAATTACGCGACTTCTTCGTGGTTCGTGAGCATTACGAAAATCAAAGACAAGCTTTTGGAGACGGCGAAAGACATAAATTGGTCTCCGGCGCATATTAAGAACGGGCGTTTCGGCAAGTGGCTTGAAGGCGCGCGCGATTGGTCAATTTCACGGCAGAGGTTTTGGGCGTCCGTAATTCCTATCTGGAAATGTGGAAAGTGTGAGGAAATAAAAGTGTACGGTTCAATTAAGAGCTTAGAAAAAGACAGTGGACAGAAGGTTGATGATTTGCATAAACATATTGTTGATAAAATAGTCTTTAAATGCGAAAAATGCGGAGGCGAGATGGCGCGCGTTGGCGATGTTTTGGATTGTTGGTTTGAGTCCGGGTCTATGCCTTACGCGCAGATGCATTATCCTTTTGAAAACAAAGAGAAATTTGAGAAGAATTTTCCGGCAAAGTTCATCGCCGAGGGAGTGGACCAGACGCGGGCCTGGTTTTATTATCTGCACGCGATAGCGGGCGGAATAAAAGACAGCCGGGCGTTTGACAATGTAATCGTCAATGGAATAGTATTGGCCGAGGACGGCAAGAAGATGAGCAAGAAATTAAATAATTACCCCGACCCAATGCTGGTTTTTGATCAATACGGAGCCGACGCTTTGCGGTATTATCTTTTGACTTCTCCGGTTATGCTGGCGGAGAATATGAATTTTTCCGAAAAAGGCGTGCGGGAATCTTTGAGGAATGTCGTGATGATTTTGTGGAATGTGGTTAGGTTTTACGAGATGTACGCGACCGACGAACTTAAAATTAAAAACTCAACCCCCAAAACCGATAATGTGTTGGACAAATGGATTTTGGCGAGGTTGAATCAGCTGATCGGCGAGGTGACTGAAAATATGAATAATTATAATCTGCCGAAAGCGGTCAGGCCGATTGGGGATTTTGTGACCGATTTTTCAACTTGGTATATTCGCCGGTCAAGAGACAGATTTAAGGGCGACGATACTTCGACAAGCTCAGCACAGGCGAAAGATAAAAAAGCCGCCTTGGAAACAACCGGATATGTATTATCGCGATTATCAAAAGTGATGGCGCCGTTTACGCCGTTTATCGCCGAGTCGGTTTGGCAGAAAGTGACGGGGAATGATTTTAAGGACGGGAATAAATCCGTGCATTTGGAAGAGTGGCCGGCCTTAGACGGCGGACGGCGGACGGCGGATAACAGGGTTTTAGAGGAAATGGAATTAGTGAAAAAAGTTGTTGAGCTGGGGCTGGCAAAAAGAGATGAGCTTGGAATAAAAGTTAGGCAGCCGCTTTCCGAATTAAGAATTAAGAATTATGAATTAAGAATTGAATATGAAGATTTGATAAAAGACGAGTTAAATGTTAAAAATATAAAAACGGAAAAAGGCAAAGGCGAGATAAAAGTTGAATTAGACTCAAGGTTAACCCCTGAATTAAAAATGGAGGGCGCCAAAAGAGAGCTTGTCCGGTTTATAAACGCTTTGCGCAAGCAGGCGGGAATGACCATTCGGGATAGAGCGGTTATTTATTACGAAACGAATGCTAAGGAAATAAAAGAAGTGTTTGAGAAAATGGGCGATGAAATTTTGAAAGATACTTTGAGCGATGAAATTATTAGTAGTATGGACGACGCGGAGGAGAAAAAAGAAGTTAAGGTTAATGGAGAAGAAATTGTTTTGGGTGTTAAAAAAATTTAAATTGGTTAAAACTTCTACCGGCCTTTAGGCCGGGGTTTCGCGGCTTTAGCCGCGTACCGA
>JALUVW010000055.1 GCA_027020105.1 Candidatus Falkowiibacteriota bacterium | reverse complement strand
AGGCGGCTGAAGCCGCCCGAACCCTGAGCTGAAGCTCGGTAGAATAAATAATGTTTATGCGAAAGTATTACCGGCGCCTAAAAGAAAGCAGTCCTTATTGGCCGGATAACTCCGTATATTTTTTAACCGATTCCGCTTTTCTGCATTTTCCGTTTTTTCAAAAGGAAGAGCAAAAAATAATAGTATTAAATCAGATTAAAAAAATAAAAAACCAATTGGGGGTTCCGGTGTCCGCTTATAGTATTGCCATAAACCACTACCATATAAAATTTTATTTAAAGAACGGCGCAGATATGAAAAAAGTGAAGCAGTTATTGCGAGGCGGTATTTCTTATGAATATGGAAAAAAATATAAATTGCCGTATAATGAAATGTGGCAAAGCAGAAAGATAATAAGAATTACTTCCGAAGAAATGAATTATAAAATTTCAGGGTATATAATCGGAAATTTGTTAAAACACAAAGAGGTAAGCACATTTGAAGAGTTAAAAGAAAATGAATTTTCAAGTTATTGGTATGCGGCGGATAAATACGGAAATGATATCGCCCAAGAATTAGTGCGCGGCGTGATAGATGTTGATGAGGACGTCCATGGCGGGGTTGATTTTAATCAATTAAAAGAAATTAATATTTAAATATCAGGCAGGTAAAAACTGTTAAACTTAAGCTGAAGCTCGGTAGAAAATTAAATTTCTACCGGCCTTTAGGCCGGGGTTTCGCGGCTTTAGCCGCGTACCGATAGGCGGCTGAAGCCGCCCGAACCCTGAGCTGAAGCTCGGTAGAAAATTATGTCAAATAAAAAAACAAAAGCGCTGGTTTTAATGTCCGGGGGGCTTGATTCAATGCTCTCCGCCAAAACCTTAATGAATCAGGGCGTGGAAGTGACGGGCTTGGTTTTCGTGAGCCATTTTTTCGGCGCGGCCAAGGCGCGCAAGGCGGCCGAACAGTTGGGAATTGAGTTAAAGGAAGTGGAATTCAAAAAGGAGCATCTTGAGATGGTTAAAAGCCCGAAGCACGGATACGGCAAGAATATGAATCCTTGCATTGATTGCCACACTTTAATGTTGAAGTACGCGAAAAAAATAATGGAAGAAGAGGGTTATGACTTCGCGGCGACCGGAGAAATTTTGGGGCAAAGGCCGATGTCGCAAAACAAGAGCGCGCTTGAAACCGTGAACAGGGAATCCGGCTTGGGCGATTTGCTTGTCAGGCCGATGTCGGCCCGACTATTGGACGAAAGCCGGCCGGAAAAAGAGGGAAAGATTATCAGGGAAAAACTGCACGGAATCAGCGGAAGATCGCGGCAACGGCAGAGGAAGCTGGTTGAAAAATACGGAATTAAGGAATACGCCTCTCCGGGCGGCGGCTGTCTTTTGACCGATCCGGGATTTAGCGAACGGTTGATTAAAATGTTTGATTATTGGCCGGACTGCGCCGGCGAAGACATTGAATTACTGAAAAACGGACGCGTTTTTTGGGTAAACGGCAAAAACGGCAAAATTATCATAGTGGTGGGAAGAGACAAGAAGGATTGCGAGGAACTGGAAAAATTATCCCGAAAAGGCGATGTGTTAATGGAGCTGAAAGATGTTAAGGGGCCGCTCACTATAGTGAGAAGTTCCGATTCCCAATTCCCGATTTTCAATTCGGATTTAAATATAGACATACCGAATGCCCTGAAAATGAGCGAGTTGAAATTGGGCGAAGAGAAAAGTGAAGAGGATGTCTTAAACATTGCCGCGCTGTTGACAGGGTATTACGCGCCGAAAGCGAGAGGGAAGAAATCAATTATTCAATTACGAATTATCAATTAACAATTATTTTTCAATACTAAATTTCAAA
>JALUVW010000054.1 GCA_027020105.1 Candidatus Falkowiibacteriota bacterium | reverse complement strand
CTCTTTATGTATCTCATTAAAAATCTCAATCAACCCTTCCAAATTTTTATGCGGATAGGCGTTGCCGACATAAAGCAAGTACGGGCGACTGATGCCGCGCTTTGAAAGAATTTTTTCACTATCGTTTGTCCCCGAATTTTTACGGCATTTTTTTCGGGAAAACAAATCGGCCACGCCCTCGTACGTGACGATGACTTTTTCGGGATTAACGCCAAACTGGCTTACAATGTCGTTTTTGGTAAATCGGGAAACGGCGAAAATTCTCTTGGCTCGCTTCGCCCCCAGCCAAATTACGATTTTATACGCCAAATTTTTTATTTTATACAAAACCGGCCCCAGGGTGGTGGCGCGAGCCGTGGGAAACTTCGTTAAAATCAAATCATGAATCGTGACAACGAATTTCGTCGGACATAACACGGGGACATTAAAATGCGGAAAATGCATCAAGTCCAAACGCTCTTTCCATATATAATAAGGCATTAAAATTTGTTCGGTAAAACCGTACCAACGAACCGGCGCCAAAACTTTTTTTACCCGTTCGCCGCTTCCTGAAAATTCATTATAATTATCTTGGCCAAGAAAGACAACATATTCGTTTTTCTTGTCTAGTCTTATGATATTATCAACAATTTCTTGGGTATAACGCCCCAACCCCTTGCCCACGGGCCCGTAAAATCTCGCGTCAATGCCTATTTTTTTAATTTTATTTTTATCACTCATAAAACCTAAAACAAAGCGCCAAAACTTTTTCCCCAGTCCTCCGAGACTAGGTCTCCAACTGGAGGCCTAGTCTCTTGTTTGTTTCTTGATCGGCAGTTTAATTACTCTAATAGATACTTCTTTAATTCCTTTATCTTTATAATATCAGGTAAAACCTGATTGCAAAAATTTTTAAACTCATTTAAATCTCTAAATTCATTTTTTACAACATCTAAATTACACAGGGAGCCATTTCTTGCGCCTATGCTATCTAAATAACTTGACCAAATCCAGTCTTTTGATTTACCTAATTTATGTACTTCATAATTGCAATTAACATAAACTAAAAGTTTCAAAAAATGAGAATAGCTGTTTACTTCTTTAATCTTAAACGGTCCTTCAAAAAGCGAGCCGGAGCGATTATATCTTTTGTTAAAATACATTGAATATCCCAAATTTAGTTTGTGCATAAATTTTGATATTCCTTTGTCCTCCAACTGCTCTATCATAAAATGATAATGGTTCGGAATTAAACTATAACTTATCAGATTAACTAAAGGCGAAGAGACTGCAGACGAAGAGACTAAGTCTCCAATAGGAGACTTAGTCTCGGTTGTCTTTTTGTAATCCTTTTCATATAAACTGCCAATAGGTTGCACAACATTAAACTCTCTCATACTTCTAATAAATCTAACAAAATCTTGATAATCCATAAAAATATCACGTTTTTCAATTCCGCGATTATACACATGGTAATATTTATTATTTTGAAATTGAATTCTGCTCATTGTTTTGCGCGAAATAAAAGAATAATCATCCAATTGGAAACTTAGTCTCTCTGTTTATTTTATTAATCTATATAATACAAAATCTTTATTAACCTGTTCAACTTCTTTTATGCCCAGCCCGGCCTCGCCCAGCCTTCTTCTATTCAAATAATCAATAGCGTCGGGAGATAACGCGAAATTATAATAATAAACGGGCAGATAATCGGCTATTTTGGCGTAGCGGGCAACCATATTTTTATTGTCAAACAGTCCGACAATCACTTTTCGTTGCGGAAAAAATAATTTATCGTGATATTGGGTGATAATAACCGCGTTTGGCTCGGTCAACGCCAAAACTTTATCAAATTCATATTTTGCCCGCTTTTGTTTGCCGTATGAATAAACCAATCCTTCATCCGAGCCGATTAAAACAAATCGCAGGGAGATTAAAGATATCAAAACCACTATAATAATTCCGCCGGCAACGATAAAATTTTTCTTTTTAAGGAGCTTGGTTATTCTGATAATAAACATACTCGCGAAAGGCAACGCGCCAAGATATATCGGCAGCCAATAGCGGGTATAGGAATTGCCTATGGTAATTTGGCTCGGATCCGGATTATCGTAAAATCGCCAGCTTCCGTAATAAAAAATTAAAATAAGGGAAACAATGAAGTAAGAAGCCAAATAAGCTATGTGTTTTCGCTTCCATTTTCTTATTTTTCGCGCGAACAATATCAAACCGAAAACAGCCGGCCAAAATATCCAATAAAACATCTTGACGAAATAATTTTTAAACATTTCCGCGCTTTGGCCCGGCTTAAAGCCGAAATAAAAAATATTGTTTTTAATCCGCGACAGCAACTCTCGGCTGTAAGAAAACCGGCCCGCCGCCGCTCCTTTTACGATGTCGGAGCTTGCTTCGGCGACTTGAGCGATTGATTGGTTCATTTCCGAATAACCCCCTTTCCAAAAATCTCCGTATAAAATTTGGTTATGATAAAAAACCGGCATAACGGCCAAAAATAAAAAACATAAAAATAAAATAAGTTTGATTACGCCAACTTTTTTAACGTTAAACAGCCACAAAACAATCAGCATAGGCGCGATCCAAAGCAGCTCCGAAGTCCTGGTGATAATCGCCAAGCCAAAAAATAAACCGCTCAAGCCCGCTAATGTTAAAGAGACTAAGTCTCCAATTGGAGACTTAGTCTCTTTTCTCTTTTGTTTTCGCGCCATTAACATGGCAAAATACAACCCGATAATCAATAATACAACGAACAACACGTTATGGAACATACTGCGGGCGCTGTAATAAACATAAACCGGAAA
>JALUVW010000053.1 GCA_027020105.1 Candidatus Falkowiibacteriota bacterium | reverse complement strand
TTCCGACAAACGCGTCAAAGGCGTATCTTCCCTTCACGAGCAGGTCGCCATCGCTAAAAAGACCGTCGGAAATTTCCGACTTCCATGTTCCCTTGGTGAACACCTTGCCAAGCGTGAGAAACGCCAATAATCCTTTTTTGTTTTTCGGGTCAATAATCAGCGGAGCGTGAATTATTTTAACCCCCTTATCCCTCGCCAAGTTCACCAATTTTTTCGTGTTTTCAAGGACGCCGCGTTTGTCCAGCTGTCCCTTAATGAGCCGATGATAAAGCCCTTTTTGGGTCCATTGTTTTTGGAATTCAATTAAGAGAATCGCCGTTTTTTGTTTGTCCGCGTTCATAGTGGTAATGTTATGTTTAAATTAAGGTTTATGTATCTGATTTTGACTTAAAACAAATAATAATTTATAATAATTACAGTACGTTAAAAAACATTTTTTACGCCTCCATTATATTATAGCAAAAATTCGTTATAAAGCAAAGCGGATTATGACGCGGCCGTAATTTGGCGGCGGTATCGCGAATAATAATTCAGCAAGGGAGGAAAAATGAAAAAAATTATGGCGGTTGCTTTATTTATTGTTTTTGCCGGTTTTTTGGCTGTCGGATGCGGAATTGACGATGAAGGAGAAAAGGTGATAAAAATAACGGTTGTTACCACTGATGACGGCGCCGGCAATTCTCTTTCGGCGCGCCAGGACACAGGCGAGGATAATGAAGGCGGCGAAGACGCCGCCGCAAGCGAATAACGCCGCGAAGCATGCGCCCCGAAATCGGTTTGTTTCGGGGCTTTTTTTGGCTTGTCGCGGCGCGTTTTGGCGATTTATTTTTTTATTTTGTCGGGATAAAAGCGGCTTGGTAATTTGGTCGGCGGCGGTTAAATCAAAAAATAGGACAAAGTTTTAATTTCCGGACCAAATATTGCCGGAAATTAGCTTGTGTAAAATATTTTTTTACTCTTTTAAGCTTAAGCCGTAAAAATTTTTTCTCCGAATATATACGCTATCGGTTCGCCGTTCATTCTTCGTTCAACATAATTCGTGATTCATGATTCGTGATTATTTTAAGTTCTGGATGCGTTAAAACAAATTAACGCGGCTTTTTAATCACGCGGGAAATTATCAATTCCAAATCCGGTAAATCAATTTTTCCATAATATTTTTTTTGAATTTCTTGAATCCTTTTCATCGCTTCCGTTTACTCCCATATAACGTTATATGGGAGTAAATTTGTGTTAATGAGTTTCGCGCTAACGAGTTGAGTATTTAAACTCCGACGGCTCCACGCAAAGAATGGGGCCGTCTGGTTTTTTGAACCTCATATACTTTGTCATAGGACAAGGTCTCTTGCTGCATTGGTCGCAAGCATCCGTGCCCTCCAAATTACAAGGTTTATCATTTGTTTCTCTGTCGTAATCTTTCATGGCGGCCTCCTTTGTTATTTTATTAGCCCAATTCTGATTCTTTGATTTTTAAGTGAACAAAACAAATTTATTTCCGATAACGTTTCGGAATATCAGAAGTTTTATTTATTTTACCTTATTAAATTAAAAAGAAAAGAATAAATAAAATTTGGGTGGAGTGAAAAGAAATTTAATAAATAATTTACCTTAATTTAAGAGCCTTTTAAAAATTTATTTATAATTTGTTATTGACAAATATGATTTTTTTGCTACTATAACTATAGTTTATGGTCACTTCATTTTAACCCATATAAAAGGAGGTAAGACAATGATGTTTTTAGGAGAAGCAAATGATATGTTGACACCATATCTTCGTCACCCCGAGTTTAAGGATTTTGAATCTAAGACCCCAAGATTACAGGAATTGACGAGTCAAATCCAGGAAGCGATGAAAAAGATAGGCACAAATCATTTTTTGGACATAAGGTGTGTCCAAGTTGACGAAGAGACAGAAAAGGCTTTTCGCGAATTTGCCGATATTTGCAAGGAGGGGCTTAAATAAATTTTTAAAAGGCTCTTTCTGAAATAGAAAAATTATTTATTAAATTTCTTTTCACGGAACCCGATATTCCGTGTTAGGCGATGTAGCGACTGTTTAACCTCAAACGGGTGGCAATAATGTCATCCGTTTTTTTATTTGAATTCTGTATTCTCACTAATTAAAGGAGCTATTTCGCCTAACTGGTTATTATGTAAACTTTTGATTTTTTAATAGCGTAAATTTGTGTGTTATGTGGAATTGCGATATATTTGGATTATATCGTGGATAAGCCAAATTTATTTTATTGTAGCAAAAATATGAGGAAAATGCAATATCAGGCGGGAGGAGTTTACGGAGTGAGAGCGCGCCCGCGCGGATTGGCCGCTAAAGTCGTTAAGGGATTGCCGCCGGATGCCGTCACAACCAAAATTTCAGTTTTGGAAACATAAAGAGATCAAACCTTCCAAAGCTTAATCATTCCGCCAAGATGCCATCGATGAATTTCAATTCAGTGCGGTTTTTTTGATTTTTTCCACAATCAAGTCCCTGAGTTTCTCTTTTATCTCTTGCGGCAATTGAATCGGCGTTAAACTGGCCCTTTCTCCGGAAAGCGCGTCATCAAGAGCTTCGTTTATCTCTTGCCAAGAGTAAAAAATTTGCGAAAGCATTCTGTCCAAATTTGAAACAACTTCACCGACATCAAATCTGAACCGGCTTGCCTCCGGCCCCAACTCCTTCAATAAGTCCGACGCTTTAAGGCCTTCAATAAATTTTCTTCCGTTAAATGTTGTCTTTAATTCTTGTTCTAATTTCTCCATAATTTTGTTGAGTTGATAATTTATTTGATTGTTATTAATAATAAGCTATATCGACCCGCGCAA
>JALUVW010000052.1 GCA_027020105.1 Candidatus Falkowiibacteriota bacterium | reverse complement strand
TCCTTGTCGCCAAGATGGATTGATTTTACCGTTACGCTTCAGGCCATGGCCGCGGAATTGCCGATAGCGGGCGTTATCGCCGATGGAATTCCGACTCCGCCGGAATCGTCCGGCGTTAAACGGCAAGAGCGCGGCGAGGCGGCGGTTCCGCGGCCGATCGTTGCCGACGGAATTCAGAACGCCCTGAACGCGGAAACGCTTGCCGGACAAATAATCAAGCTGTATAAAGATAAAAATACGCGCTTAAAACTCGGGCGCGAAAACAAAGAAACGGTTGAAAAGTATTTCACGATTGACAGAATGATGGAGGAGTTTAAAAAAATATTATAATACAACGCGAATTCCGCGAACTCGCGAAACAGTTTGTAATTTCATATCGCGCTTATGCGGCTTAAAATAACCACTGAACAATCGGGAAAACGAATAGATAAATTTTTGGCGGACAATCTGCCCGATTTTTCGCGCGCCCAAATCCAAAAATTAATCAAGCAAGAGAGCGTTCAAGTCAATAAAAAGCCGGTTAGCGCGCATTACAAATTAAAAGAAGGAGATGAGATTGAAATTCGGACGGCGGACGGCGGACAACAAGCGGCGGAGAAAAAAGAAACGGCCTCGGATAACAAAAAATTTGAACTTGATGTTATAGCCGATAATAAGGAGTATTTAATCATTAATAAACCCGCCGGACTGACAATGCATGGCGCTCCCCATATCAAGGAGATAACTTTGTCCGATTTGATTCTAAAAAAATATCCCAAGATTGAAAAAGTGGGCGAAGACCCGTTTCGCCCCGGCATAGCGCACCGAATTGACAAGGAAGTAAGCGGATTGGTGGTTGTGGCCAAAACGCAGGATTCTTTTGACAGCTTGAAAAAACAATTCCAGGAAAGAACCGTGAGAAAACAATACACAGCCTTGGTTCACGGCAGGATTAAAAAAGACGAAGGCGTAATTAATTTTCCCATCGGCCGCGCCAGCGCCGGACACAAAATGGCCGCGCTGCCGGCGACGGTTAAAGGAAGCGCGAATCTTGCCGGGAGAAGGGCCGTAACCGAATTTATGAAAATAAAAGAATTTATCAATTATACGTTAATCAAGGTAAACATAAAAACCGGACGCACTCATCAGATAAGGGCGCATATGGCGGCCTACGGCCATCCGATTGTCGGGGATAATCTTTACGGCACAAAAAAAACGCGGCGGCAAAACGAAAAATTGGGATTGGACAGAATATTTTTGTTCGCCAATAAGCTGTCTTTCAATAATTTGGCGGGAGAAAGGAAGGAATTTGAAATCAATATGCCGGAGGAATTGGAAAAATTTTTAGAGAAAGTAAGATAGACGAGCAAAATTCAAAACTCAAAATTACAAATTTTAAATAAATTACAATTTTCAAAATTCAAAATCGGTTTCAGCTCCGGATCCGCCAAGAAGCCAATGGGAGCATTGAGAGCGAGTTTTGAAAATTAGAATTTGTAATTTTGAATTTATTTGGAATTTGTAATTTTGAATTTGTAATTTATCGGCTTGTAAAAATTATTTTATCCTGAGCTCCCGAAAATATTTTTAATTTTAATTTTATTATGATTATATCCATCAGCGGAGCCGCCGGTTCCGGAAAATCAACAATCGCCAAAATGCTTGCCGAAAAATTCGGCTGGCCGCGTTATTATATCGGCGGCTTGAGAAGGCAAAAGGCGAAAGAAAAAGGAATGACATTGGCCGAGTATAACAAAATGGGCGAAACCGACCCGAGCACGGATTTTGAAGTGGACGAATACCAAAAAGAATTGGGGGAAAAAGAAGACAATTTTATCATAGAAGGAAGGACTTCGTGGTATTTTATTCCGAATTCTTTTAAGATTTATTTTGACGTGGACGAGAAAGAAGGGGCCAGACGAATATTTCAAGATATGAAAAACAGCCAAAAAAGAAATGAAGGAAAGGGGCTGAAAAGCGTTGAGGATGTTTTAAGGAGCGCGCGCGAACGCAAGCGGAGCGACATAAAAAGGTATAAAAAATACTATAATATAGACGTTTACGACAAGAAAAACTATGATTATGTTTTGGACACCACCGATTTAACCCCGGAGGAGGTCTTTGACATAATTTATCCGCTGTGCGACGAGTTTCGCGGGAAAAGCAACGGTCGGACGGCAGCAAACGGCTAAAAAGCCGCCCGGGCACGCCCATCCTTGCAATTTTCGCCGTTTTGTGCTAAAGTCTAATAAGGCTTGGAAATAATTGACAACAACAATAAGAACAAGATAAGCAATTAATCTTTATTTCGCCTGCTTATTCGCCCTATTTCTCTTATTTGCCCTATTTCTCTTATTTATCTTATTTTCCTTATTTTTCTTGCTTCTCTTATTTATCTTATTTTTCTTATTTATTTTAAACAATCCTTATCTTGGACGCGGATTAGCTCTCCGCTTCTCGGATATGGAAGATATCTATGTTAGACAAAAAAACAAAGCAAAAAATTATTAACAAATTCAGGGTCCACGAAACGGACACGGGTTCGTCTCAGGTGCAAATAGCGATTCTTACCGAGGAAATTAAGCGGTTGACGGAGCACTTAAAAGAGCATAAGCATGACCATTCTTCTCGCCGCGGACTTCTTAAAAAAGTGGCGGAAAGGCGCAAACTTCTGAAATACTTGCAGAAAGAGGATGAAAAAACCTTTAATGAAATGGCGAAAATATTAAAACTAAACATCGCCAAAAAAATGATAGCGGATGAAGAAGAAAAAAGACGAAGAGAAGAAGAGCTGTTGAGAGAAGAAGAATTAAAAGAAGAGCTAAAAAGAGAAAAAGAGGAAGCGGAGGAAGTAAAGTAAATTCCCGCTAAAAATACAAACTTAATTACGAATTTGCGAATATGCAAATATTTTTATATCGGCAATTATTGGTAATTTTTATTTGTGTATTCGTAAATTCGTAATAGGTTTGTATTTTCGCAGATTATTATGATTAAACATAAAGAACAGCGAGTCGGCGTTTTGGTGGATGTGGCCAATATGTACCATTCTGCCAAAAATTTATACAAGAAAAACGTTAACTTCAAGGAAGTTTTGAGAGAGGCGGTGGCGGGAAGAAAATTGATTCGCGCCACGGCTTACGCCATTAAAACCGAAAGCGGAACGGAAATGAGTTTTTTTGAGGCTTTAAGCCAGCAAGGGTTTGAAGTAAAAATGAAAGACCTGCAAGTATTCGCCGGCGGCGCCAAAAAGGCGGATTGGGACGTGGGCATCTCCATTGACGCCATTAAATTGTCGGAAAAACTTGATGTTATCGTCTTGGTGAGCGGCGACGGAGATTATTTACCGCTGATGAATTACATACAAAACACCAAGGGATGTTTGGTGGAAATAATGGGGTTCAGGCGCACCACATCCGGAAAACTTATTGAAGAATCCGATGATTTCGTTGATATGGAGGGAAATAAAAAATTTTTATTGGGATAAAATCGGCTCGTCTTTCGCGGGAAGCGATATTTTGGGAGCGTTTAAGCTCCGATAAAGCGCGCCCCGCGAATCGCGAGCCAAAAATAACATAATAATTAACAAGCTTGGCCATCAAACAGATAGCGCTGTGGTTGGTTTATAAATTAATATTTATTATTTAATTCCGCGAGTTTCGTGATTTTTTGTTCGGCAAAAACAAGAAAAAACGAACCGGAACGAGAAATAATGAATAATATTTATAATAACGATACCATAGTTCTGTAGTTTGTCGGCCAAGCGGAACGAAGTTTAAAGTTATAAAGTTAAAAGTTTATAAAGTCTAAAATTACTTTATAAACTTTATAAACTTTATAAACTTTTAACTGATAACAAACTATGACAAACGAAAAAACTTTTAGCATTGAGTGGCTTGGCCGCGAACTCACTATCCAAACGGGCAAATTGGCCAAACAGGCGACCGCGGCCGTTACCGCCCGATACGGCGATACGGTTGTTTTGGCCACCGTGGTGGCGTCAAAAACCGAACGCGAGGGAATTGATTATTTCCCGCTAATGGTTGACTTTGAAGAAAAACTGTACGCCGCCGGCATCATTAAGGGCTCGCGCTGGATTAAACGCGAAGGTCGCCCGACGGACGAAGCTATTTTAACCGGCCGTATGATTGACCGATCCATCAGGCCGCTGTTTAACGACAATGAAAGAAAAGAGGTGCAGGTAATTATTTCCGTTTTGTCGGCCGACGGCGAAAATGATTTTGACATTGTTTCAATGGTGGCCGCCTCGGCCGTTCTTTCCATTTCCGGCATTGACTGGAAGGGGCCGATCGGAGGCGTCAGAGTGGGAATGGACGAGAAAGGCGAGTTCATTTTTAACCCCACTTACGAACAAAGAGAAAACAGCAAGCTGGACCTGATAGTGTCCTCCACGAAAGAAAAAGTTTTAATGATAGAAGCGGGGGGAGACGAGGTTAAGGAAGATAAAATGTTTGAGGCCATTATGGCCGGACACAAAGCGCAGCAGCCGGTCATTGAATTGATTGAGAAAATCAAAAACGAAATACCCGCCGCGGAGGCGAGCGGCGACGCGTCTTTGCGGGACGAAAACGAGATTGAAGCGGAAAAAGAAAAAGAAGAGGTTTTCGCGAAGGCGAAAGAATGGCTTGATAAAAACATTGAAGGCATATTATTCAATAAAGAATACTACACCAAAGGCGAAAGAAAGATGGCGGTTGGCGCCATAAAGGACGGATTGGACAAGTATCTGTTTGAACAGGGAGTGGGCAAAGACTTGCGCGCGAAAGCGAAAATCGCCTTGGTGGAAAAATCGGTTGAGGCGGCGGTTACCGAAGGAATTCTTAAAAACAAAAAACGCGTTGACGGACGCGCCCTTAACGAAATCAGGAGTTTGTCCGCCGAAGTGTCTTTGCTTCCGCGCACTCACGGCTCAAGTTTGTTTTCACGCGGAGAGACGCAGGTTATGTCAATCATCACTTTGGGGGCTCCCGGGTTGGAGCAATCATTGGAAGGAATTGAAGGAACGGGCACGAAACGATTTATGCACCATTACAACTTTCCTCCTTTTTCCGTGGGGGAGGCCAGGCCGATGAGGGGGCCGGGCAGGCGGGATATCGGACACGGCGCTTTGGCCGAAAAGGCGCTTAGCCCCATGATTCCGAGCAAAGACGATTTTCCGTACACAATCAGAGTCGTGAGCGAAACGCTCGGATCAAACGGTTCGTCGTCAATGGCTTCAACTTGCGCCGCCTCCCTGTCTTTGATGGACGCGGGCGTGCCGATAAAAAAAGCGGTGGCGGGAATCGCCATGGGGCTCGCTTCCAATGATGATATGAGCGAATGGGAGGTGTTAACCGATATTCAGGACCTGGAAGACGGCAAGGGCGGCATGGATTTTAAAATAGCCGGCACCAAAGACGGCATTACCGCCATTCAATTAGACACGAAAACGCTCGGCATTACCGATGAAATAATCAAAAAAACATTAAACCAAGGGCTTGAAGCGCGATTGGAGATATTAAAAGTGATGGACGGAGCGATTAGCCGGACAAGGCCGGAGTTATCTCCGTACGCCCCTCAAATCATCAGCTTTAAAATTGATCCCGAAAAAATCAGAGATGTTATCGGGCCCGGAGGAAAAATGATAAACAAAATCATAGAAGAGACCGAGGTGTCCATTGATATAGAAGATGACGGTTCGGTGTTTATTTGCGGCACCAACACCGAGAAATCCAAAAAAGCCGAAGAGTGGGTTAAAAACATAGCCCGCAAATTTGAAGTCGGTGAGATTTTCACCGGCCGCGTCGCCCGCATTTTGGACTTCGGCGCCTTCGTGGAACTTACTCCCGGAAACGACGGTATGGTGCATGTCAGCCAATTGGCGCCGTACAGGGTCGGAAATCCGTCCGATTTACTGAAAGAAGGTGATATAGTAACCGTTAAAATCAAGGAAATTGACGATAAAGGCAGAATAAATTTAACCATGCTCGGACTTAAAGAAAATGAAAATTTGTGGAAAGACGAAAAAGGAAAACAAGAAGGCAACGGCGGAGGCGGCAGGCCGAGATTCGGCGGCGGCGACCGCGAAAGGTTTAACAACAACAGCGGTCGCTTCAACAACAAAAGCAGGCGCAGATACTAAGTTAATCAAGCGTTTCGTAAAAATACCCCGAATTTATTCGGGGTATTTTTATGGGGCTGTTGCCGAATACCGCCACGGCTGAAATTTTAATCTTTTTGCCAATTTGGCCTGAAAATTTTTTCGCTAATATTACCACATTCCCTCAAAAATTTTCAAGCCAAATTGCCTAAAAGCTTGTCCTCAACTTGATTGGGGATCCAAAAAATTTCACTCGCAGCGGTATTCGGCAACAGCCCCTTTATGTTTTCCAAGGTTATCGGATTGCGCGGAGCAAAACCGAATATCAAAAACAAAAAACCAAAAATAGATTCGTAAAAGATAAAATTTTATGTTTAATCTTCGGTTTTATTGCCTGTTTATTATTTTTTAAGCTAAATTTTGATTTTTGTTTTTAAAATAAGAGCGTCTTTTACCGGCCCGAAACTTTTCCTGTGGATTGGCGAGGGGCCGAATTTGCGGAGTTGTTCCATGTGAAACTTGGTGCCGTAGCCCTTATGCTTGTCAAAGCCGTAACCGGGATACGCTTCGTGCGCCTCCATCATCATTCTGTCTCTTGTCACTTTGGCCAAAATGGAGGCGGCGGCGACTGAAAAAACAAGCCGGTCCCCGCCCGTAATCGCTTTTTGGCTTATGCTGATATTGGGGATCGGCAGTTTGCCGTCCAATATTATGAAATCAGGTTTTCGCTTAATCGCGCCAATCGCTTTTTTCATGGCCAAAAAAGAAGCCTGCAGTATGTTTATTCGGTCAATCGTGTTATGGTCGCAGACGCCGATGGCGAATTCAAATTCACTCGTTATGATATCAAATAATTTTTCTCTCCGTTTCGCGGTTAATTTTTTTGAGTCGTTAATCAATAATAAATCATCCGAAATACGCGGCGCGGAACCGCTTTCCAAGAGCACGCAGGCGGCCACAACCGGTCCGGCCAAAGGGCCGCGTCCGGCTTCGTCCATCGCGCCGATTTTATTATAGCCTTGGCTGAATATGTTTTGCTCTTCCTCCAAGTTTAACATAAAAATTTTTCATAATATTGTCACGGCGGTCGCCATCACCTATGTCGTAGAGACGAGGCACTGCCTCGTCTCTACGGCACTGCCTCGTCTCTACGGCACTGCCTCGTCTCTACGGCACTGCCTCGTCTCTACGGTGGTTGGCGCGCTTGATATCATTATGGTGATTACCGCTGTCTATGCTTGCGTAAATAAATTTTTAGGATTATTCTTGTCTAAATGCCATTTTAGGACATTAAAATATATGTAATCTCTGATATTGTATAATTCTTTTTCATTTTTTATTATATGGTCATAAAATCGTTCCTGCCAGCCGAAATTAATTTCCGGAAATTTTTTGTTTATTGTTTTTGTGACAATTGATTTAAACGATCCGATTATTACAGGCAGTGATTTTGGCTTCGGTGAAATTTTTGACATATGCGGATATTCACCTTCGTAGAGACGAGGCATTGCCTCGTCTCTACGATCGCCATCGCCGTAATAAATTATAATAATACCGTGAAGGTGATTTGGCATCACAATAAATTCGTCTAAAGTCGCGTTATCAAAATGGCGCGGTATTTCCAGCCAAAAATTTTTTGCGATTTCCCCCACCTCTGATAATCGCATTTCCGCTTCTTCTCCTTCGCCAAATACATCCCCGAAAAACATTTCTTGATTTTTCGTACATATAGTAACAAAATATTCTCCAGCCCGCGAATAATCCCAGCCATCCCGCCGTGCGGATTTAACGCGATATTTGTTTTTATATTTTTTTACATCCTCCATAATAATATTAAATTTGCGTATATATGTCATCGTAGAGACGAGGCACTGCCTCGTCTCTACGACACTGCCTCGTCTCTACG
>JALUVW010000051.1 GCA_027020105.1 Candidatus Falkowiibacteriota bacterium | reverse complement strand
CACTGCCTCGTCTCTACGACACTGCCTCGTCTCTACGGCGTTGACAATGGCGCAATATAAATAATTCAACTATCGTGATAATATCGTTAAAACAAAACGCGCGTTAAATACCAAAAGACGAGGCATTGCCTCGTCTCTACTGATATTAATAATTATTTTTTATGCACGCTTCTGTCCATCACCACCCTGGCGTTTTTTCCTTGTTTTTCTTGAATATATTGATAAGCCGCCAAAGCCGCTATTGTGCCCTGTCCGGTCGCGGTCGTGATTTGTTTGAACGGAACTTGGGTAACGTCGCCGGCGGCGAAAAGCCCGTCGGTTTTGGTCGCGCATTTTTCATTGACAAGAATTTCCATTTTTTCGTTCCTGTCAGCGAAGTCCTTCACCAGATCGGTGGCCGCGATACGGCCGACTTCAATAAACACTCCGTCAATGTCCATTTCCGTTTCTTCATTCGTTTTATTGTTTAATATTTTTATTTTTTTGACCGACTGGTCGCCGGATATTTCTTTAAGCTCGCTATTCGTGATAATCTCAACATTGTCCCTTGCCCTCACTTCTTTTACCGCCGCCGCGAACGCCTTGAACTCTTCTTGTCGGTGTATTAAATAAACTTTCTTGGCTATTTTTGACATAATTTCCGCCGCGTCTATGGCGGAATTTCCGCCGCCGATAACGGCTATGCTTTTGCCCTTAAAAAACGGCCCGTCGCAGTTGGCGCAATAAGAAACACCCTTGCCGGAAAATTTTTCTTCGCCCGGAATGGCCAGCCGGCGGGGAGCAAGACCGATAGCCACGATTACGGTTTTGGTTTCAAATTTTTCTTTGTTGGTGTAAACAATGAAGGTTCCATCGGCTTTTTTTTCAATTTTGCTTATTTCTCCGATTTTAATTTCAACTCCCAGCCCTTTAACCTGTTTTTCCATTCTTTGGATTAAATCAGTGTTGCTTATTTGCGAAAAACCGGGATAATTCTCAATGTCGGCCGCCCAGACAAGCTGGCCGCCGGTTTCTTTGCCTATTATCAGGGCCTTCATTTCTCTTCTGGCGGCGTATATCCCCGCCGTCAAGCCGGCCGGCCCCGCGCCGATTATGATTGTGTCATACATATTAGTGGAAAGTTTATAAATTTATAAAGTTTATAAAGTTATAAAGCCATAAAGTTAAAAGTATTAAAAATGTTGAAAGTGTTGATAGAGTTATTTTACACTTATTTAACGTTTTAATCAAGGTTAAGAAAAAACAGTTGACTGAACGCGTAAAATTTGTTAGGGTTTATTTAATGGTCTTAAACGGCTGTTTTTATTTTTGGGGGTGTAGCTCAGTTGGTTAGAGCGTCTGCCTGTCACGCAGAAGGCCGCGGGTTCAAGTCCCGTCACTCCCGCTTGGCAACACCGAAAAAGAAGGCCGTATTGATTTAACGGCTTAATAAGGGTTTATTGCCGATAAATCAACACGGCCGGCGTATTTATTTTTAAAATAATCCCTCCTTGCCGGATTTGCGAAAGAGCGTTATCGGGGCTTCGCCAAATGTTTTTCAATCGGAAAATTTGAGCTGAAAGCGGTGTTTGGCGGCGGTCCCGTAAAATATGGCGTTAATTTCTGGGCCATAATGATTATGCCGTTGATTCGCTTAATTTTGTTTTCGCGTAATCGGTGTTCGCTTTTTCGGGCGCGTGGATGTGGATATTGACGCGCCTCGCGTCTTCCAGATAATAGATTTTTCTCCTCGGGAATTCTTCATAATTTCCGGTCGCGGAAATTGACGCGTAAATCATACTTAAAATTTGGGAAGCGATTAAAACAATAAAAAAAGCAATGGACAAACTTATAATAAGTCCAGACCAGCTGAACTCTTTTTCCATCGCCTTCTTTTTTATGGTATTGTAATATTTCCAGCCTCCATACCCAAGTCCGTTGGCTTGAAAATTGGTTATATTTTGCATTTTTTTGTTTTTATTTTTGTTTTTTTCTTCGGCTTTCACATCGCCTATCTATATCTTAGCAAAAAAAACAAGCATTGTCAATGTTTTTTCGGGATTTGGCTCCCGTGATTTCCCGAAAAACGGCTATTTTCGGTTATGATTTACTGATTCTCGCGACATTGGCGGTCGAGAAGAAAAACAAACAAGAGGTGTAAGACGGACAACGCCCCTCCCCTCCTTATATTCCCAAGCATTTTTGGCCGTTTTAAAAAGCCGCGAAGCCGCGCGGCTTTTTTATTTAAAAAATTTATTGTATAATAATAATGTGATTGCGCGAGCAATTTTAATTTTTGTTTCCGGCTTTGCAAACTTTGTAAACTTTTTACTCGTTTATGTATTTGGAAAAATTGGAAATTCAAGGCTTCAAATCATTCGCCAATAAAAATACTTTAATATTCCCCGGGATGATAGACAAAGACAGGAGGGGAATTACTTGCGTTGTCGGGCCCAACGGCTCCGGCAAGTCCAATATCGCCGACGCGGTCAGATGGGTTTTGGGCGAGCAGAGTATGAAGCAGCTTCGCGGGAAAAAAAGCGAAGATGTTATTTTTTCCGGCTCGGACAAAAAAAGCAAGCTCGGAATGGCCGAAGTTTCTTTGTATTTGAATAACGAGGACCGTAAAGCGCCAATTGATTATTCCCAGCTTATCTTAACTCGCCGGCTTTATCGGGACGGCGCGAGCGAATATTTGCTTAATAACAGCCGAGTGCGCTTGGCCGATATGCAAATATTGCTTGCCAAGGCGAAATTCGGGCAAAAGACCTATAGCGTAATAGGGCAAGGCATGGTTGAAGGGTTTTTAAACATTTCGCTGGCGGAACGCAAGGAGTTTTTTGACGAAGCCACCGGCGTAAAGCAATTTCAGATTAAGCGCGACGAATCTTTGAATAAATTGCGGTCAAGTTACGAAAATTTGTCGCAAATCAGGATGCTCTTGGCGGAAATTGAGCCGCGGTTGAACAGCTTGACCCGGCAAGTCAACAAACTGCAAAAAAGAGAGTCGCTTGAGAGCGAACTGAAAGAATTGCAGCTCGCCTATTACAGCAAGAATTGGCACGAAATCAACGGAAAATTCAGCGAATACAACAATGAATTTTTAAGCGTTGAGAAGGTGAAAATTGAAAAAGAGAAAAAATTATCTTCCTTAAACCAAAAATTGGCGCAGATGGAAGCACGAAACGAATCCGGCCGCGAGTTTGACCAATGGCAGAAAGAATTGTCCGATTTGCAAAGCCGAAAAGACGATATTACGAGGCGGCTTGCCAAACTTGACGCCCAAATGGAGATGAAGCTGGAAGCTCGGGGCAAATTTGACCTGTCATGGCTTAATAACAAAAAGAAGGAAATTGAAAAAGAAATTGAAAAAATTAACGCGGAGGCGCGAAATCTTGCGTCTTTGCGGCGCGAACAAGAAGAAGAAATCAAGGCGTTGGAAAAAAAGAAAGATAGCGTCAGCGGGCAAATTGACGAATTGAATGACAGCTTGATCGGGGCGGAATCTTCTTTGGAAGACGAGAAAGTTAAAAAAATAAATTCAGCCGTAAAAAATTTACTGGCAAGAATTGAAAAAGCCGAAACTGAAAGCGACATAGGCAGGATAAAAGAAGTGATTCGCCAAGCCGTGTCCGAGCTTAAAAAGATAATAAAACTGTCCGCGGACGGCAAAGAAGGGAGAAATTTGGTCGGCGCGCGAAAGCGGTTGATTGAATTGGCGAGAGAACAAGAAAAGATTATCTCCGAGATTGGCGACAAAAATTTTTCCTTGTCGTCCAATGTGGAGCGGCTCAAGCTTACGCGCGAAAGAGAGGAAGAGTTAAAGAGAGATTTAAGGGACATCAACGGCAAGTTAAGCCATTTTCAAGGAAATCAAGATACGGACGGAGAAAGCGCGAGGTTGAATAAGGAATTAGAACAAGTTGAAAAAAACATAATGGGGATAAAAGAAAAAATCAGCGGTTTTAGCGCTCAGGAAGAAGAAAAGCGCGCCCGCCTTTTTGAGCTGCAAAAAGATATTCAATCCCTGCAAAACGAAGTTAACGGGCTTAATATCAGGCTAAACGAAATAAAAATAAATTCAACCAGATACGAAACCAAGCTGGAGGACTTGGAGGCGGAAATAAGGCGCGCTTTCGGCGACTTGAAAAAAATAAAAGAAACTCGCGTTGAGGGCGATGTTGATAACGAATTAGCGCTTAATAAAATTGATAATATCAAAAGGCAGTTGGACGCGATCGGACAGCTGGATCCGGAGATTGAAAAAGAATATATGGAAACAAAAGAGCGTTTTGACTTTCTTTCCGGCCAAACGAATGACTTGGAAGAAACGATAAAATCATTGGAAAAAGTAATTAAAGAGCTGGACTCAACCATTAAAGAATTGTTTGACAAGGAATTTAAAATAATTTCGCGAAAATTTGAAGAATATTTTAAAATTTTATTTAACGGCGGAAGCGCGAAAGTGATAAAGGTGTTGGCGAGCGATGAGCCGGAAGACAAAAACAATAAAGAGGGCGCGGAAGAAGGCGGAGAGGGAAAGAAGGAGAAGGGGGCCGCGAGCGGACAAAGCGCGGTTGATATTCAAAGGATTAAATTTCTACAAAAACATAACGCCACCGGTTTGGCCGGCGTGGAGATACAGGCAACGCCTCCGGGCAAAAAAATAAAATCCGTGGCAATGCTTTCCGGCGGCGAACGCGCCTTAACCGCCATCGCCTTGATTTGCGCCATTATCAGCGCCAATCCTTCGCCTTTCGTGGTTTTGGACGAAGTGGACGCCGCGCTGGACGAGGCCAATTCCGAGCGGCTTGCCAAAATTTTGGACGATTTGTCGCACAAGACTCAATTCATAATCATCACCCATAACCGCGC
>JALUVW010000050.1 GCA_027020105.1 Candidatus Falkowiibacteriota bacterium | reverse complement strand
GAATAAATTGGTATTCCTTCTGCAGCGTCGGCGCCAATATAGAACAATGCCTCGGCACTATGCCGGAAAACACTACATACGATTTCAGGGTTAAAGCGCTGGGAGGCGGAACCGATTCCGCTTGGGAACCAAGCTCGGGAGGAGTGTCCGGCTCTACCGACTACTGCCCGCCCGTATTAACTGCTGACAGCTCTTCAAACTGCGATTCCGTTATCCTGGAATGGACGTATGGAGACAATAATAACGTAACCCAATACGAAGTATGGAAAGACACGAACAACAGCGGAAGCTTCTCGCGAATAGCGACCCTGCCGCCGGCAACTCCGAATACCTACACCGATAATGATATTGTGTCGGACTACCAGTATGATTATTACGTGGTCGCCCAATCGCAAAACTCAACCTCAAACACCATAAACGACCTGAAACCGTGCCCGTCTCTGCCGACATGGATTGAAGTGAAGCCATAGCGGCTAACGGCAATCTTCGTCAATATCGCCAAAATAAAAGACTAAGCCTCCAATCGGAGGCTTAGTTTCGTCAGGGTTGCCGCTAAAAAATTCACGCTCATAAAAACGTGAATTCAAAAAACCTCACTCGCGACGGGCGTTCGGCGACAATCCCTCCAAGTATCGCCGCAGCTTATCTCCTGTTTCTTTGTTTTTCAGTCCAAGTTTTATCGTGGCCTTGATGAAATTAAACTTATCTCCGGTGTCAAGCCACTCCCCTTCCAATTTCTTGCCGTAAACGGCCCTGTTATTTTTAATCATTATGTCAAAGGCGTCAGCCAGTCTTATCTCCCCCGTCTTGTCAAAATTCATATTTTTTATTACCGAAACAACCTCGGGCGTAATTATGTACTTTCCCACCGCCGCCAAATTGGACGGAGCTTGCTCCGGTTTCGGCTTTTCCGCCACTTCCTTTATTTCATAAATCCCCTCCCCCAGGTCAACCCCGCCAATCACCCCGAATTTATCCACTTCTTCCTTCGGGACCGCGGCCAAGCCGACTACCGGATCATTATATTTGTTAAACACGTCTATCAGCTGCTTTGCCGGCGGGACTTCCGCGTCATACAAGCTGTCTCCGTACATAACAAGCGCCGGTTCATCGCCGATTAAATGCGCCGCGCAGCTAATCGCGTGGCCGTCGCCCAGCGGTTTTTGCTGGCGCACATAGGAAAACTCGGCCAGCTCGCTTATCTTTCTCACCTCCTTCAATAAATCATGCTTGTTTTTCTCCACCAAATTATGCTCCAATTCAAAAGAATGGTCAAAATGATCTTCAATTGACCTTTTCCCCCGCCCGGTCACGAAGATTATCTCTTCAATGCCGGCCGCCACCGCCTCTTCAACCAAATACTGAATAGCCGGCTTATCCACCACCGGCAGCATTTCCTTGGGCTGCGCTTTGGTCGCCGGCAAAAATCTCGTGCCGAACCCCGCCACCGGCAAAATCGCTTTTTTAATTTTCATGGTTTTATAATATGAACTTTATGAACTTTATGAACTTTATGAACTTTATGAACTTTATGAACTTTTTACTTTATACTATGTATTCCCCATTTTCTTAAATACTTAATCCATGACGCTATATGGGAACGCGTCGCCGCGCTGCCGAGAAACTTATACCACGGCTCTTGGGCGCTTTTTCTCGCGTGATTATGTATTACTTCCGCTTCCGGAAAATAAACCACTTTCCAATTTTTCTCCCAAAACCGGCGGCATAAATCAGTGTCTTCAAAATAAAGGAAAAATCTCTCGTCAAACATTCCGACCTGCCTCAACGCTTCCGCTCGGCAGAACAAAAACGACCCCAAAAGCCAATCCACTTCCCTGGTGGTTTTATGGTCAAAGTCTTTCATTAAAAACCTGTCCAAATCTCTTTTAGCGAACTTGAATCTTCCCAATGGCGTCCTGCGGTAAAGAGGCGTTAACAAGCCATACCATCTATAGCAAGAATTCTGGATAGTTCTGTCCGGATTAAATTGCCGCGGCCCCGCGGCGCCAATATCTTTGTTCTCTTCCATAAAATCGTACATCTTCCTGAAAACATCCTTTGACGCCAAAATATCGGGATTGGCTATGACGATATATTTTCCGCTCGCCGCTTTAATTCCGATATTATTACCCGCGCCCATACCGATGTTTTTTTTATTTTGTATGAATTTAATTTCCGGATACTGCCAATTCAAAATCTCCCCGATGCTGTCCTCCGAATTGTTGTCAACCACGATGATTTCATATTTAAGGCCGCCGAAATCCGACTCTCTTATTGACCGTACGCAATTCAAAGTCAACCCCTTGCTTTTGTAATTTAGAATAACAATGCTTATATCCATGTTTCAAATTAAAAATTTAAAAATCAAAATGAAAAATGACAATTCAAAATTTAAAATTTTTACACTTCATCCCGTATCGCGCGCGGGACAATCTTTGATTTTTGATTTTTTCATTACCATATTATCAATTTTTTTACGACCCTCCAATACAAATCAAAAACCGGATTAACCAACTTTAATTTGACATCCCCTATCTCCTGATACCAAATCCTGCCTGAAATCATATTTACCATGTCCCTGTCTTTAATTTTGCGCAATGATTGGTTGCGTTTTCTCGCGCGGGCGACATATGCCCATGTTTTCGGCGTCAAAAAATATTTCCAAACCCGTATTTTGTCTCTAAACCAGCCGCCCTTCAGGGAAAATAAAATAAGCCCTATCTCCATTATAACAAAAGCGGGGAAAATAAGAAGCAAGGTGGGCAGACGGTAGCACTGCAAGATGGCGTTAATCCTGTTTCTGTCCATCCAGTAAAATTTTTTAATTGATCGCTGAAATTCATATTTATTGTACATTACCGCGTTTGGAGCGAGAACGCAGCGGTAGCCGGCGAGCCAAATTCGCCAGCCGATTTCCTGATCCTCGTT
>JALUVW010000049.1 GCA_027020105.1 Candidatus Falkowiibacteriota bacterium | reverse complement strand
GATTAAAATATTTCCCATAAATTACAAATTCAAAATTACAAATCGCAAATAAATTCAAAATTACAAATCCAAAACTGTTTTGGATTTGTAATTTATTTGAAATTTGTAATTTTGGATTTTAAATTTTTGCAAATGGAGGCTGTCGCCGAATAACTAATCACGCTTTAATTAACTCGCCAAAATGATTCTCCTCATCAATCCCCGCCGCGTTCGCCTCGTCCGTATCCAAGTGCATTGACAGCTTAAAATCGTCCCTGACTCTCACTATTACATTTTCAAAAACCAAATCCCGGACGCCGTCAACATCAACCTTGACCCTGTCCCCGTCTTTTACTCCGAGCTTTTCCGCGGTAATCGGGTCCATATGGATATGCCTTAGCGCTATAATCACGCCTTCTTTTAAGTCCACTTCGCCTTTGGGACCGACTATTTTAACCCCCGCGCTTCCTGTCAAATCTCCCGACCTCCTGAACGGCGGATCTATGCCCAGTTTGCGCGCGTCGGTTTCGGAAATTTCCACTTGCGTTCGCGCGCGAAAGGGCCCTAAATATCTCACATTATCAATTTCTCCCTTGGGACCGACCAGCTTTACGGTTTCAACATACGCGAACTGCCCGGGCTGAGAAAGTTCTTTTAATACTTTAAATTCATGGCCAGCCCCAAACAACACTTGAGCATGGGGTTTTGAGAGATGAATATGCCTGGCGGATATCTCTATTGGAATCTTCATAAAAATCAAAATTTAAAAATCAAAAATCAAAATGACAATTAAAAATGTAAAATTATTTCTTGCCTTTTAAAGTTAAAATGCTTGACGCTAAAATATTGGCTATTTCAACTAATTCTTTAAGCAGCCATTCCGATTCTTTTTTATCGCCTTTATTCGTGTCTCTTAATAATGTTAGCCAAACCTTTGATTCATTGGCCGATTTTAAAGAGTGGGTGAAAAAATTAATAAAATCTTTTTTTGAGCTGGCCGAGCTTGCCTCAATGTAATTTGCCAATATGCTTGTGCCGCTCCTTAACAGTTGCTTGCTCATAACACCGCAAATTGAATCTTTTGGCAATTTATCAACAAACTTAATCAACCGCAATACCCAATTATATAATCTTTTCTTAAATTCATTTTTGAATTTTGCAGTGTCATTTTGCATTTTGATTTTTAAATTTTAAATTTTACTTAATAATCCATTCTGCGCCCCTTGCTTGCTTATCACCGACGCGGAATTTCTGGCGGCCAAACGCATCGCCTTGCCGATATCTCCGTTATACAGCTCCAATCCGGCGACAAACGATGAGCCGAAAGCGTCTCCGACTCCGGTGGTGTCAACTCTCTTTTTCTCTTTAATAACCGGCTGACGGTATAATTTATCGCCGTCATAAGCGAGAGCTCCGTATTTGCCGTTCGTAACGACAACTGTTTTCGGACCCCAAGAATGAATAATCTTGATTAAATTTTCAATTTTATTCAAAAACGCGAAGGACTTCTTTTTGTATAATTTTCTTGACACGACAAGCTCTATGGCCTCGTCTTTGTTCACTATTAAAACCTCCGTGCTTTTCAAATATTTCCCAATCGCGTTATAGCCGCTATCAAGCTGGATATGCCCAGGATTCCACGCTATTTTAACATTTTTAACGCTAAAAACTTTTTTTAACACTTCATCCCATTCCCCCGAAAGCGAAGTCATATAAATCCACTTGGTGTTTTTTAGCGCCCTTAATTCATAATTGCCGATTCTTAATTCCGAATTCGCCGCGCGATTTGAAAAAACAATATGCTCGTTGTCATTGCCGACAAGCAAAAAAGAAAATCCCGATTCAATGTTTTTTTTCCTCTGCGCCAACCTTATGTCAACGCCGTTGTTTTTTAAATTATTCAAAATTTCCCCGCCCCTGATGTCGCTTCCGACCGCGACCAAGGCGGCTACGCGAAATCCCAGCTTTGACAAGCAAACGGCCGCGTTGGCCGCCCCGCCGCCGAACGTGGAATGCGAATTGTCAATCTTAATCTTTGTCCCATATTCAAAAGCAAGCATTTTCTGCCGCAAAATATCTTTTCTGTTGGCTATAAGCGTCCCTTCCGCGGTATAAAAAGTAATGTCCTCGGTAGCCCCGCCTATTGTAACAACATCATATTTCATAATAAGCTTTTAATTTTATAAATCCCCTAACCCTGCAAACTTTATAACTCAATTATATCACAATATTTATTTTACCCAAAACTCTTTTTTTAATTCTTTATCGTCTTCCATTTTCTTTTCTTCTATTCTTTCCTTCGCCTTGGCGCGCAAATCGGCCAAATCCATTTCGTTCAACTCTTTGCTTCTGTTCTCCAAGTATTTCTTATTGTTTAATTTCGGGTCTTCAATCACATCCGATAAAAGCACATCCAAAATCGCGCCGATTTTCGGGCCCGGCTTTATTTTTAAAAGCTTCATCAGGTCATCACCGTTTATTTTAAGCATTTTCGCCGAAACAGGATCTTTCTGCACCTTCTTCATCATATATTCCAAATGGCGCAATTTATACGGCTTGGCTTTTGGCACGCCGGATCCGAGGCGGTCGGCGATCCTGATGTCAATTAAATCTTTTAAATTCTCTTTTCCCACTTTGGCGATCAGCCTTCTCACCGAGCTGGCCGTAACCTCGTCAACATTGTAATAAAACATATGGTTTTTAACCAAGTTCACGACTTTTTGCGCGTCATTGTTTGAAAATTTAAGGCGCGACATAATTTTTTCGCAAATCCTCGCTCCGACTATGTCGTGATTATAAAAAGTATAATCCCCTTTTATCAGTTTTTTTGTCTGCGGCTTGGCGATATCGTGAAGAAGCGCGGCAAATCTTACCCGCCAGTCCTTGCTCGGACAATGTTTCAGCGACAAGACCGAGTGCTTAAAAACCGTATAAGTGTGATGGCGATTTTGCCCGACTCCAATCCCCCGCGCGAGCTCCGGCAAAATATATTGGAGCAATTTTGCTTCGCGGAGCAGCATAA
>JALUVW010000048.1 GCA_027020105.1 Candidatus Falkowiibacteriota bacterium | reverse complement strand
ACCCCCGTGTACGCCGCCAATAATTGGTGGGGAGACGATTCCGGCCCTTACGAATCAACACTCAACCCCGACGGCAAAGGCGACAAGGTTGACGGCAACGTTATTTTTGAACCGTGGATCGGGCAAAGCGAGGAAGAGCAAGGCGCTAATCCGGTTTTAACTTATTCCCGAGAAACAAACTACCAAACGGACGGGGTTGACCCGAACAAAGGAACCGCCAAATCAACGAAATTGACGTTCAAAGTAATCTACACCGACGAAGACAACGACGCTCCGGAAAGCGTCAATGTCGTTATCGGCGACAACGCCGCCACCATAACATCTCCTCTCGCCCTTGACGCCGATGCCGCGCCCGAGCTCCGAGATAACGATTTCACCAACGGCGAACAATACACCGTTGTCTTCACGTTTCCCAAGGGAAAATACGCTTATTATTTTACCGCCTCGGACGGAAAAAACACCGTCCGCCTGCCCGAAACCGGCGCTCTCGCGTTTGAGACCGGATATTCCAATGTGGCGTTTTTGCCGGGATTCAAGCGAGCCGGCTGTATCAAGAAGGAATAATTTTTGAAAATCAGCTTTGGGAGCCGAATAGTGATGGAGACGCGAAAAAACTTTTTCTTAACTCATTCGGGAAAAGTGAAAATAAATATATTTACACCAAAGACAATCCAGGGGGAGCAATAGATCAATTTCATAATATAACAGTAAATATATACGAATCATTTCTTGACGACCTTGAGGATTGGAAGGGGAATTTAATTAATGACTATAGCGTGTTGCCTTATGATTGGCGATTATCTTTTGATGATATTTTAGATAGCGGGCAGATTATAGACGGAAAAGTATATTATGATGATATTTTTGAAACAACTAAGCCCTATATTCTGGAGAGGTTAAGAAGGTTGGCTGACAGTTCAGCCACGGGCAAAGTAACAATAGTCGCTCACAGCACCGGAGGCCTGATAACAAAGAAACTTCTTTACGACATAGAGAACGACGCAAACCATCCCTACCGCGATCTTCTTGAAAAAATTGACAGAATTATTTTAGCGGCCGTGCCTCAGCTTGGCACCCCCAAGGCCGCGGCGGCGCTGTTGCACGGCTATGACACGGAGATAGACATACCTGTTGTCTATAATTTTATGTCTCAAGAAACGGCTAGAGCGCTGGGAAAAAATATGTATTCGGCGCACGCGCTTTTACCCTCTTTGAATTACATGAACCGCGTAAAAGATATCACGGAAGCGGGAGAATATCCGCCCTACACCGCCATTATATCCTTTGATGAAGAGTCGCTTAAAATTCTTGACGACCCTTTTTTTGATTACAATAAAATATCAAGCTACTATCAATCCAATTACGGCACGACCACAATAAATACTTATCCGGCGCTTCGCGACTTCCTTCTTGGCGCCGAGGGCAGACAGGAGTCGGCAGAAAATGACATTGACCATCCTATCAAGCTAAAGAATTTGTTTTTGAATTATACCGAATCCATACATCAACAAATAGATAATTGGGCTCCGCCTGACACAAACGAAGACGGCAATCCTGATACTGAAGTCATACAAATAGCCGGCTGGGGCATAGCTGATACATTAAAGGGTTTTCAATACTTCGCGACAGAAAAAAGGGCGATTTGCAGTACGATACTTGGCTGCATCGTAGTTCCGCCGGCGCTTGACATAAAGCCGTTACTGACATTTGACGGCGACGGCACCGTTGCAATTCCAAGCGCGGTGGCGATGGGAACGACTACTGATAAAGCGAAAGGATTGGGAGTGTATTATGTGGATTTATTTAATTATAATGAGGATAAAATATTTGATCGCGACCACAAAAATATCCTTGAAGTCGGCAATGTCCGAGAGCTTATCGCAAATATCATACGGGAAAAGGATAACCCTGCCGAAAACCTCAAGTATATTACCGAAGATCCGACAACACTTGCCGTGAAAGAGCCGTATATCCGCCTCTCGCTTCATTCACCTGTAAAGATAGACGTCTATGACGGCCAAGAAAACCATCTCGGTATATCCGCCAGCACTACCGAGGGGATTATTCTATTGGACCAAGAAATACCAAATTCTTACTATCTGCGATTCGGCGAGGGCAAATATCTTGGCTTTCCCGCTACGGATGATTACCGCGTAGAATTAAAAGGACTGACAAAAGGCGCTTTTACGCTTAAACTGGAAGAGGTAATAGGAGAGGCAGTCCAACAAAAAATTGTGTATAAGAATATTCCGGTTACTCAAGACACGGCCGCTAAAATGAACATCAGTACTTTGTCCGAAGCCAGCGGGCTTTTAATTGATTTTGACGGCGACGGAGAGACGGACGTAAAAATTGAACCCGGAGAAGAAGTTTCGCTTGAAGACCGCGTTAAGATTCTAAGAGCTTATATCTTGTCTTTAGACATTTCCAGAACGCTTAAAAAACATCTGCTCCGGCGGATTAAAACCGCCGAGAAGATCATTAAAAAAGAGAATTTTTGCGCCGCCAAAGCAATACTGCAGTCCATCCAGCAAACGGTTGAAAGAAAGAGCAACAGAGGAATAAATCCTGATGATGCTATAATGACTACAAGCATTATTCAAGAAATAATAGAGATGATAGATTGCGATCATCTTCACGGTTCACATAATAAATGTTATAATAAATACCATGGCAATAAATAGCTACAAAAAACAAATATTATTTATTTTTGTTGTTTCTATAGTTGTGCTTACGGTTACGGCAATAAAAGGAATTTTTGATAATTTTAATGGTTGTGGTACAGAAATATATTGTTTTCGACGACTTATCACAAGTTCATCGTACCAATATATATTTATCCCCACTTTAGCTATCCTCCTCTCCCTCATCCCCCTCATTTTCCTTAAACAAGCGGTTTACCGCGCTTGGAGAAAATTCGCTGTTGTCGCTCTGCCGATTATAATACTGATTATCGCCGTCTCTCCCGAATATAGCGGCAGCGGCCTTGGCGGCCCAAACCTTGGCCTTACAAGAGAAACCGCGGCTCTAACATTTTCAACCATTTTCATTATTATTTCTCTCGTAATCATTATCATCAAATCAATTAAATCGCGCGGGAAAAAACAGCGCCAACCCGAAAAAAAACCGTAAGG
>JALUVW010000047.1 GCA_027020105.1 Candidatus Falkowiibacteriota bacterium | reverse complement strand
GGCAAATAACCGGCGCGTATCAATTCCGTCAGCAAATTTTTGGCGACATCGTCGGTTTTTAATTGTTGGGTTGATATGGCGCCCTCAATAACGATAAGCCGCCTCAATATTCTCAAAATCGCGTCCTTGCGCAACAAATACTCTTCTTTATAGTCTATGGTGTTTCTAAGTTTTTCGTAATAAAAAGCCATCTTGGAAATAAATTCCGAGACCTTTATTTTGGGCACTTCCAAGTCGTCTTCTTTCTTGGTCTGCTCCTGATAAATCACCTGAAACAGTTTTTTGACATTGCGATTTACGGTTAGAGGGCTCTCCTCTCTGTATGATAGTTTTGGATTTGCCATAATTTTTTAGACAATAGACGGCGGTAATAACGTAAAATTTAAAAAATGGAAAAAATATAAAAATTTTCAATTTCTGAATTATAATTTAATATATAATTTAATAAACGTTTTAGAACGACTGCTTTCGCCATTTCGGCGTTATGGGCGGGGTCGTGTCAAAAACTAAAAAATCAACCTATCGGGATATCCCTCCATCTGATTTCATCTTACCACCTTTTTCGCCAAAAATCAACAAAAAAACCGCCCGATAAACAGGGCGGTTTAAGGCTGTCGCTATTTTATTTCAAAAAAGTCAAGTATCTTTTTCTTCATATCATCCGTCCACTTATCGCTCCAATCCCTCGGCGCGTCTTTCCAAAATTTAACAGTATAAACTTTTCCGTTTTTTTCTCCCACTTTATTGTAATCGGACGCTTCGTCCGTTCCGTCAATTTTTTCCCATGCTTCTTTTTTGAAAATTCTTACCACTATCGGCTTTCCGTATCCGGGGACTTCTTGCCGGTAACCGGTATCGGAGGTGGGCACGAAAAACTCAATATCGGTGAAATCACCCGACTTTTTCCGCTGTGTCTGATAATACAAAAATTCCGGGGGCAAGGTAACGGCGAATCCCAGGCCTTTATTTTGATAATAAAAGCCGCCGTTCCCCGCCGGACGGTCCGTAATCGCCTCTTTTTTCTGGCCGCACCCGGCCAACACAAAAATCAAAATTATAAAAAATAAAAATATTCTCTTCATACAATTTTAAACGTTAAACCCAAAACCCTAAACCCTAGACAACCCCAATACATTCAAAAACCATGCTCCGTAGGGGCGAGCGGCGCTCGCCCTCATGGCGGCAAAATACGATTTTTAAACACCGGAACAAACGCCGTTCGCCGCCGCGGAGGGAGCCGCGAACGCTTGACCTGTTCCCGCGAATCGCGCGGTCACTACTTTAATTTAAAATGTTTCTCAATTTCCTTTTTAACGGACCACACCTTATACGCCGAGAAAAACAGCATATAAGCGAAAATAACCAAAAACAGTCCCACGGCCAATTGAAGTATTAACGGGCTCCAAACAATCAAAACGGCCAACATCATCATTATGATGCCGGAAACTATTAACGACGCGATTAAGCCGTTAACTCTTTTTTGAATCAGCTTGATGAGTTTTGTCATATTTTTCCTCCTTACAATGGGACTGTCGCCGAACCCTGTTGCGAGTGAAATTTTTTGGATTTTCAAGGCAAATCGGCAAAAATACTAAAATTTCGGCCGTGACAGAGTTCGGCGACAGTCCCACAATATTGCAAGGTTAATTATTATTTAAATAACACCTTTAATTATACACGAATTTTTTAAAAAAATAAAGACCGCGCAAGAGCGGCGCCGATAAAAATTTTATTTTTTTATTTTAAAATTTTCCAATATCGCGCTAACCAAAATCAAGTATCCGATTCCCAAGGGATGATTCATATAAGGAGAAAAAATGCTGACAACCGCGATGACCGCCAACCCAACTGTCGCGCCGAGCGTAATCCGTTGTTCCGGCAACCTTAAATCCAAAATCTTAAATCTGAAATCGGAAATAATTTTTCCGATTAAAACCGAGTACGCCAACATACCGAACAGCCCCAATTTCAGCCATATATCCAGCCAGCCCCATTCAAAGGCGTAGGTGGTGTATTCACCGGTCGGGCTTGTTTCCAGCACTCTGGGATCGCTTGATTGGTACGTGATTGTCGCGCCGAAACCTTGTCCGGTGATGGGCGCTTCTTTTATTTTGTCCCATAATTTCGGAAGAAGCGCCCATCTTGAAGAAACCGCCGCCTCGCCTTTTATCTTGCTCGCGCGTTCGGACAAAAGTTCGCTCGTTGAAAAACCGCCCGTCGGAGAGGGATAAGGAAATTTAACTATGGCCGCGATTAAGGCGATGCCGGCCACTCCGCACGCCGCCAATACGACCAAGATTTTCAATAATTTCTTCCACCCGATTCCATAATAAAACAACAAAATAAAAAAACAAAAAAACAGGCCGAATGCCAGTCCCACCCAAAAACTGCGGGAGAAAGTTATTAAGATGGCGGAAAAGAGCAGAGGAAGAAGCAAGAAGCGGAAAGTAAAAATTTTTGGATTTTGGATTTTGGATTTATTCGTGATTTGTAATTTGTAATTTGTAATTTGGTTAACCGCGATTATTAAAAAAATAAAAAAACCGGCCAAAACAAATATATGCGACTGAAAAAATACGCGGTAAAACCCTCCTTGCATTTGGGTAATCTCCCCCAACCCGCTCACGCGCGTCCAGCGGTAAACCTCGCTCACGACGCTGTCCATATTATGGGAAAAAATAAACAGCAGGAAAAAAGTTTTTGCGCTCAGCCAAACTATCGCGGCGGTAAAAATCTGCAAAGCGGACCGGACGGACTGCCTACGCTCCGCTTCGGCATCCCGTCCGCTTGCGTCCGCGGCATTATTATCCGCGAACACGCCGTAAACCGGAAAAACCAAGGCAAAATACAGCCAGCCGTTAAAATCAAAAAATATATTACTGAATTCATTGTTGTTTAATACTCCATTAACAACTCCCCAAAGAATGAAAATAAATAAAATAAAAAAATAAGAAAAATAAGAAGATTTAAAAAACTCTAAACCGTGAAGCGGTCGGACCGCCTTTATGGCGATCGGACCGCCTTTTGCGCCATTCTTAAATCCAACTATTGCCTTCCCCAGCCAAACCGCCATCACGATCAGCCATAAAGCTATTCTGATTGACACAATCAAACCGTTATATTCAAAAAAGAACAAATACCCCTTAGAGCCGATAAACAACTCCGCCAAAATTATCCATATGCCGTACTCCAATTTATAAAGCGACAAAATCAAGGTTAACGAAACAATAACAAAAAAAGCCGCCTTATTAAAATCCGGCAAAAGATAGCCGAATAACGAAAGCAGTTCGGCGAAAATTATAAACAAAAACGCGGTTTTAAATGTTTTGCCAAATAAATTCATAATGAAAAATTAACAGTATCTCCGATTTTTATGTTGTTTTTATCGGCGAAGGAGGCGTTTACCTCCAAAACATAATCAACCGGCGCCGGGCTTTTATATAAATTTTTATAACGCTTTCCTTCCGGCGGCAAATTCTCGCTTATCCCGATAATCGTATTGCCGTCAATCCAGATTATGTCCAGCGGAAAATTCATCTCCCGCATAACAAATGTCCGCTCTCGCTTATCTTCAAAAACAAAAAGCATACCATAATCGGCGCGCAGGCCGTCTCTGTTGCTTAAGCCATTATACCGCGATTCCGGCGTATCGGCAATCTCCACTTCTATTTCCTTCCCGTTGATTTCAACAATACTCTTATTCGCGTCCCGCGAACACGCGGTTAACGCCAAAATTATAAATAATAATACCGCGAAATTATTTCTTGTTTTTCGCATATACATATTGCGTTATACTTCCACCGGCCTTTAGGGCATGCCCCGCGCCGAGATGCGGGGGCCGGGGTTCGTCGGAAATTATGTTTCACGGCTTAACAATGAGATTGTATATCTTGCTCACTTGCCCTTCCCAATTAAATTCCTTAATCGCCCGTTCCCTCCCCCGCTCGCCCATTTTCTCTCTTAATTCCTTGTCTTTGGCCAATTTGATTATGGCGCGTTTAATCTCTTCCGCGTTTTCGGGATTAACCAATAATCCGTTTACTCCGTCTTTTACCGCGTCGCCAATCCCTCCGCTGTCGCCGGCGATTACCGGCTTGCCGGCCAGATTCGCTTCCAAATAAACAATGCCGAAGCCCTCAAAATCGCCGTCAATGTTTCGCGACGGCATAATGAAAATATCGCTTGTCTCATACCAAATATTTTTTTCCTCATCATCGGCGCCGGTGATTAAGGCGGTATTTTCTCTTAACCCCAAATTTTCAATTTTAAGTTTTAAATTTTCAATTTCCGGCCCGTTTCCCAAGATAACATAGAACAAATTCGGCGCAATTCGCAGGACACTCGGCAAGCTTTCCAAAACCTTGTCAAATCCCTTTCTCTTTACCAGCCGGCCGACGCTCAACAAAACAATTTTGTTTTTTAAATTATATTTGTTTTTTAACTCGTCTTGTCTTTTTGTTTTTTCGCGTCCCTTTTTTTTCGCTTCCACTCCCGGATTAACCACTTTAATTTTCTCGCCGTCGCCGTTGCCCAAGGCATCATTCACAATCCTCGCCGTATAGCCGTTCATGCAAATGATATTGTCCGCGTTGTTTAATATTTTTTTCGCCACCCGCTTCTTGCGATTATTTTTCAAGGCGAACGCGAGATCCATGCCGTGCAAAACAACCGAATACTTTATATTGGCAAATCTTGAGATTACGCAAGCGACGGTGCCGAGCGGCAAAATATGTCCGACAATAATATGGTTTATTTTCTCTTTTTTTATTGTTTTATACGCTCGCCAAAACGACGGCAGCCATTTTAAGAACGGCAATTTATTGTTAATCAATTTGCCGTCATTATTATGCAAAACAAAAATGCCGTTATGTTCCGGCCAATATTTGGTTATATTTCCGTAAACATTGGCGACGCCGCCTTTAAACGGCGGATATTCCAATGTAAACAATAATACTCTCATAAACGATAAAACTGATTTGCGCCGCGGCCGACATAACGCTTTGCGGCCGAATTATATATGGACGATATTAATTTTTTTATGTTTATCTTTTGCCAAACGCCTTCCAGACGCTCGTTATATCCTCTTTTTTAAATCCGCCAAGCAAAAACAGCGCGGCAAAATACAAAGCTCCGCCAATGCCGGACACCAAGAAAATATTTAAAAATTGTTTTAAGTAGACAACAGCCGACGCCATTATTGCCGCCGCCAACAACGATTTCAAGGATACGATTATGATTTTGCGCGCATGAAAAGGGATAATCTTCGGCGCTTGACTCATGCCCAAAGCAAACATCGTTAAATTGGCCGCGATAACGGTAACACTGGCGCCCACCGTCTGGAATTTCGGAATTAAAATCAAGTTCAACGCCACGCTGACCGATAAAGCGGCTCCCATATTTTTTGTGTTCTGTTTTTGCCTGTCGCAAGCGTTAAGCAGGGAGCCGATGGGAAAATTAAGAAAAATAAAAGGAAGGGAAACCATAATCAGCCGCAATGGCAGCACCGCCTCGGCAAACCCCTCTTTAAACAAAAAAACAATATCATCGGCCAACACGATAATGCCGGCGCTTATGGGCAGGGAAATGATAATCAAGTAATTCATCGCCCGTTCAAAAGTTATTGCCAGCTGATTCCTGTTATTTTTCCAATAGGAAGCGAAGGCGGGATAAACACTGGCGACAAAGGCCAACGGCAGGAATTGCAAAGCGAATATTATCTTAAAGGCGACCTGATAAAGTCCCACGTATTTGTCGCCCGCCAAAAGCGATAATAAAACGGTGTCAAGATAAGTGTAAATTCTTTGAAAAATGGAAAAAATGGCGAAAGGCACCGTAATCGCCAGAATCAGCTTAATCAGCTTTTTGTCAAATACCGGGGAAATCTTTATTTTCCATCTGAACCTTACCAAAAACAGCGAATAAAGGAAATTAAAAATACTCGCCGCCGCCAGCGCCGCCATAAGCCAGCGCAAACCCAACCCCGAATACAACGCGGTCAAACCGAAAGTCAGAACAATGATTTGAAAAACAACGGACGATACGCTTTCAAACAATAAATTATGGAACCCGCGAATCGCGGAAAAAAACGACAAAGAGAATGAATCAAGAACCATGGGAATAATTGAAATGTAAACCAGGTCCTTAACCAAATCCGGGTAACCCATCAAATTAATCAACAGAACCGCGCCCAAAAGCGAAACGGCCGCCAACGGCAGTTTTATCGCCAAAACACTGCCCAATAACTCACGCGCCCTTTCTTTATGTCTGGCTATTTCTCTGGTCAACACATTGGCCAGGCCCAAGTCAATAAAAATGGCGAAAATAGTGGTAAGGGATATCGCCAAATAATACTTGCCCAAATCATCCGGCCCCAAAGCGCGGGCTATTAAAGTGAAATAAGTAAACGACAAAACCTTTTGCAGGATTAAAGCAAAAGTAAAATAAGACGTGTTTTTGGCGATACTGGAAATTTTGGCGCCGGACATAATAAAAATTCAAAACTTAAAGTTCAAAACTTAAAACTAAAACTTAAAACTTTTTAGCCCCTGTTTTGCGCTTTGAGATTTGAGTTTTGAGCTTTAATTATATTATACCTGATATCCGCCAATAAAAAAACCCCGCCTGAAAGCGGGATTTTGCCGGGCAAGAATCTTATCTCTTTTTCCATTGCGGCGCCCTTCTGGCTTTTTTCAGCCCCGGTTTCTTTCTTTCCTTCTTGCGGGCGTCACGGCTCAACCAACCTTTGGCTTTTAGCGCCGGGCGAAGTTCCGGGTCAAATTCTGTCAAGGCGCGCGCTATGCCGAGCATGGACGCTTGCGCTTGCGCTTTTTTACCGCCTCCGGCCACCTTGATTGAGAAATCCATATCGCGAAGATGTCCGGACTGCTTTAACACTTGGTTAATGAAATTGTAGTGGTTGGCGGTAAAATATTGATTCATTCTGACACCGTTAACAATAATCACGCCCCTGCCGTCTTTGTACAGCCTGACTTGCGCCGTGGCCGTTTTCCTCTTGCCGATGGCGCCGATAAAACGGCCCTTAAACTCCACGGGGCGCTCGGTTGATTTTGGTGTTGCTGATTTTTTTTGAATGGTTGTCATGATTTGAGTGGCGGATAGCAGCACGATAATGATTAACTCCGTTATCTGCTATCTTTGTCTGTTGTCTAATTTTTTATAATTAATCTCTTCATCATTCCGTCCCTTAATTTGGTTGGCGGAAGCATATCCCTTACGGCGCGTTTTAGAATATCCCCCGGGTTGTTTTTGAACAGGTCGCTCATTTTGGTTTCTTTTAATCCGCCGGGATAACCGGAATATCTGAAATATTTCTTTTGATCCAGTTTTTTGCCGGTAAATTTCAATTTATCAACATTAACCACTTCAACTATATCGCCATTATCAAGATACGGCTCGTATTCCGGCTTGTTTTTGCCGCGCAAAAGAGTGGCGATTTCAGTCGCCAATCTGCCCGCGCTCCGGCCCGCGGCGTCTATTTTATGCAAATTCCTTTTAGTCATATTGAAAACTTGAAAATTATATCGCAAAACTTGTAATGCTAATTATTATTAAACTTTATGAAATTTACGGACTACACCAATTCAATCTGAACCATCTCCGCTCCGTCTCCCTGTCTCGCGCCCAATTTAATAATCCGCGTATAACCGCCATTCCTGTCTTTAAATCTCTCTCTTAGAACTTCCATGGATTTTTTAACCGCCATTTTCTGCGGCAAAGTTTCAATCAATTTTCGCCTGGCGGTTAAATCGCCCTTCTTCGCCACCGTAATCATTTTTTCCACCAGCGGTTTTACCGCCTTTGCCTTTGCCTTGGTGGTTTTAACTTTTTCGTATATCAAAACACTTGACGCCAAATTTCTCAGCATCATTTCTCTCGGCTCTTTTTTCCTGTCTAAAATTTTACCTTTTTGCCTGTGCCTCATTGCTTTAGTTGAAAGTTATAAAGTTGTAAAGTTATAAAGTTAATTACTATTAAACTTTATGAACTTTATAAACTTTATAAACTTTTTACTATTTTTTATTTTTTCCTTTTTTTGCCTCTTCTTCCTTTTTTTCCTTGGCTCCGCCTTCGGCCTCCTCTTTTTTTCCGATAAGCGAACTAAACTGCTCTATTAAAATTTCAACCGTCCGATTAAAAGCCTCTTCTGGCGTAATCGTCCCATCGGTTGTCACATTCAAGATTAATTTATCCCAATTGGTCATTTTGCCGACACGAACATTTTCAACGTTTACACCAACGGATAAAATGGGTGAATACATTGAATCCATCTCAATATACCCTATTTCCCTTTTTTCTTCCTTTCCCCGTTCCTCAATCGTTTCGTAGCCGATACCTTGCGAAACAAAAATTTCCATTTTTAAATTGCCCGCCATATCCGTAATATTGGCCAGGACCAAGTCTTGATTAACAATTTCAACGGCGCTGTTTTTCTTGATGTCTGCCGCTTTTACCTGTTTTTCTCCCGCAACGTCCAATTCCAATTTTACCGTTTCGTCGCTGTGCAGTTTGAGGCGAAGCTGCTTCAAATTCAAAATTATCTCCAAAACATCTTCCTTAATGTGAGGCAATGCCATAAATTCATGGTCGGCTCCTTTTATTTTCACGCCGACAACGGCCGCGCCGGGCAGAGAAGAAAGCATAACGCGCCTTAACGCGTTTGCCAGAGTTGTGCCATAACCGGGATAGCAAGGCTCTATGGTTACTGTTCCCTGGTTGGCTTCTTTGCCTTTTTCAAACTTTATTTTTTGTGGTAACGCGATAGTCTGCATAAAATTGCTTATTATAATCCGAATTCGCCGAATCGGCATCCGAAGCGCCCCGAATTGATTTTTATCCGAATGACTCACGAGGCGTTTGAATAAAAATTCGCGGATTCGAATTGTTATGTTTATCTTGAATAAAATTCCACAATCACGCGGGCGTCAATATTCGTCCTGATTTCGTCAAAACTCGGGGCGTGCAATATTTTTCCGGACAAATTTTTGATGTCCAGATTCATCCAGCCGGGGACCTCCGCGCTTTTCAAGCTCTCGGCCAAAGCGCTGAACTGTTTTGATTTCCTGCTTTTTTCTTTAATTGTTATAACATCGCCCATTTTAACGACGTATGACGGAATATCAACTTTTTTGCCGTTAACCAAAAAATGTCCGTGTCCGACCAGCACTCTCGCCTGCCCGCGCGAAGAAGCGAACCCCAATCTATACACCACGTTATCAAGCCGCATCTCCAAAAGCTTAAACAAATTCTCGCCGGCGTCGCCCGATTGCTTTTTCGCTTTTTCAAAAGTTAACTTAAATTGTTTTTCCATTAAGTTATACGTCTTTTTGGCTTTCTGCTTTTCTTTCAGCTGCAATCCGTAATCGGTTATTTTTCTCCTGGAATCTTTCGGTCCGTGCGCGCCCGGCGGATAGTTTCTTCTGTTAAGAGCGCATTTCGGAGTGGAGCAACGATCTCCCTTGAGGAACAGTTTTTCCCCGATTCTTCTGCATTGTTTGCATTTTGGATCTAAATTTTTAGACATAGATTATAATCTTTTGGTTACTTAAAAATATAACCCGAATCCCCAACCATAAATTTCAATTTACACTCTTCTCGGCTTTCTCTTTCGGCAGCCGTTATGAGGAATGGGTGTAACGTCTTTTATGTAGGTAACATTCAAGCCGTTGGCGTTAAGCGCCCTGACCGCCGACTCTCTGCCCGTTCCAACGCCTTTAACAAACACGCTCACGTCTTTTAATCCCGCCTCCTTGGCTTTTCCAACCGCGATTCTGGTGATAATTTGAGCCGCGTAAGGAGTTGACTTTTTCGGTCCCTTAAAGCCGGCGATACCGGCGCTCGCCCATGAAATCACATTGCCCTTCGCGTCGGCTATGCTGACAATGGTGTTATTGTATGTCGCCTTAATATAAACCTTGCCCACGCTGACCGTTTTTACCGTTTTCTTCTTTTTCTTTTTCCCTTTTCGCGGCGATTTTTTCTCGGATTTTTTCTTTTCCAGTTTTTTCTTAATATCTTCCGGCAATTCTTCCAAGCCGTCAATCTTTTCCGGCAATGCCTCTTCTGTTTCTTCCGCGCGAACACTTACCGGCTTAACATCATCGCTTTTCTCAACCTGAACATCGGCGGGCTTTGACTCCGCTTTTTTTTCCTCATTTTTTTCTTGCTTTATGTCCTTTTTGTCTTCGCTCATTTTAGATAGCGGATAGCGGACAGCAGATAGCAGTATTAAGGATGTTTCCTGTTATCCGCTATCTGTTATCCATTATCTTAATTTATGTTTTTTGTCCCGACTTGACTCTGCCCGAGCCCATTGTTCTGCGCGTATTTCCCCTTACGGTGCGGCTGTTTGTCTTGGTTCTCTGTCCTCTTGTCGGCAAACCCTTGGCGTGGCGCATTCCCCTATAACTTCCCGATTCTTTCAAGTGTTTTATATTGCTCATTATCTCTCTTCTTAAATCTCCCTCAACCCTTTCTTTTTTTTCAATTAACTCCCTAAGCCTGCCCACTTCGTCTTCGGACAAATCCTTTACTCTCGTGTCGGGATTGATTTTCGCCTCCCGGAGAGCTTTTTGGGATTTGCTGAGGCCAATGCCGAAAATATAGGTTAAGGCGACCTCAACCCTTTTGTCATTTGGAATTATTACCCCCGCTATTCTTACTGCCATAGATTTAGTGAAAAGTTATAAGGTTATAAAGTTTGTAAAGTCGCGAATGTTAAAGACTTTATAAACTTTATAACTTTATGAACTCTGAACTGTGTTATCCCTGCCTCTGTTTATGCTTCGGATTTTTGCAAATAACATGTACCCGGCCTTTTCGCCGAGTTGTCTTACAGTCTTTGCAAATTTTTTTAACCGAAGTCCTAACCTTCATTATTAAGATGGCAGATAACAGATAACAGATAACAGTTGCAAAATTGCGAATATTTATAGTCGCGTTCTGCTATCTGTTATCTGCTATCTGTTATCTTGATTATAATCTATACGTAATCCTTCCCTTTGTCAGGTCATAAGGGCTGATTTCAACCTTTACCTTGTCTCCCGGAAGCAATCTTATTCTGTTGATTCTCATTTTACCCGACAAATGAGCTAAGATTTCATGATCATTTTCCAGTTTAACCCTAAAAGTGGCGGCCGGCATTAATTCCAAGACCTCCCCCTTTATCTCAATGAAATCTTTTGAATTGGCTGGTTTGTTTTCTGTTGGCATTATTTATCTCTTATCGCGAATTTAAAACAACAAAAAATTGGCAAAATTTAAAAATTTTACCAAAATTTTTGGTAAATTTTAAATAAGTATTTACGCGATAACATAATTATATATTTTAATAATAAAAAAGTCAAGAGTTTTAGCCAAAAAAATATTTTTTATGATATTTTTGCTAATATTACTCTAAAACGGCCTTAATCCTTCTAACTCCGGCCGAAGAGCTTTCTTCTTTTTTTATTTTAAATTTTCCCAGCGCCCCCGTCTTCTCCACATGCGGGCCGCCGCAAATCTCTTTGGAAAACATATTTTCGCCCTCTCCGATGGTGTACACCTTCACTCTTTCTCCGTACTTGGATTCAAATACGCCCATCGCGTTTTGTCTTTTCGCCTCCTCCAAACTCATTTCTTCGCAATAAACCGGCAGATTTTTTTCAATCGCCTCATTCACCAATTTTTCAACTTCTTGTTTTTGTTCGTCCGTCATTTTTTCAGGATGCGAAAAATCAAATCGCAATCTTTCCGCGGTAATGTTTGAGCCCTTTTGGATCACATGTTCGCCCAATACCTTTCGCAAAGACGCGAGCAAGAGATGCGCCGCCGTATGCAGCCGCTTGGTTTCCTCGGACGCGTCGGCCAATCCGCCTTTGAATTTTCCGGCGGAAGCCGTGCGCGAAAGTTCCTGGTGTTTTTTCAGCTCGTCTTCAAATCCTTTCTCGTCAACCTTCACCCCGTTTTCCGCGGCCAACTCTTTCGTCATTTCAATCGGAAACCCGTAGGTTTGGTATAAGTCAAAAGCCTCCGCCCCGGTTACGCCGTCAACGCTCAACACTTTTTCAAATTCCTTCAATCCCCTTTCCAACGTTTTGCCGAATTTTTCCTCCTCTTCCTTTAAATTATTGATTATAAAATCAATGTTCCTTCCCAGTTCGGGATAAGCTCCCGAAAAATCATGCGCGACAATTTTAGCGACTTCTTTTGTCCATAATTTTTCCGTAATGCCGATTTGCTTGCCGTAACGGATGGCGCGCCTAATCAGGCGCCTGACCACATACCCTTGGTCCGTATTGGAGGGCGCTATCCCCTTGTCGTCGCCCATTATAAAAGTTGCCGCCTTGATATGGTCGGCGATTATTCGCATGGCCTTGGTCACATTCTCCGAGTCATTGTATTTTTTCCCGGACAGCTGCTCAATTTTATTAAAAATATTATAAAAAACATCGCTGTCAAACGCGTCTTTTTTGCCCGACAAAACGGCTATCGTCCTTTCCAGGCCCATTCCGGTGTCAACGTTTTTTTGTTTCAGTTTTTCAAACTTTCCTTCTTTCGTCTTGTTAAACTCCATAAAAACATCGTTCCATATCTCCATAACCCTAAACTCGTCAACCTCTTCGTCAAACGTTTTCCGCATCGGCCCTCTGTCGGGTTCAACATCGTAAAACATTTCGGTGCACGGCCCGCAAGGCCCGGTTTCTCCGGCCGGTCCCCACCAATTATCCTTGGCCGGCAAAGGGAAAATACGAAAATCGGCGTTTCCGTTAATCGGAGCGCCGTAAGGGCAAATTTCCGCCTTAATGCCGGCTTTCGCGAATTGTTCTTGCCAAATATCAATTGAAAATCGGTCTATGGGGCTGTCATCATTGCCTTTGAACACGGTTACGTATAGTCTCTTCGGATCAATGCCGAGCCATTTTTTATCCGTTAAAAATTCCCAGCTCCATTCAATCGCCTCTCTTTTAAAATAATCGCCAAACGACCAATTCCCCAACATTTCAAAAAAAGTCAAATGCCTGTTATCGCCCACTTCGTCAATATCGCCGGTTCTGACGCATTTTTGCGCGTTGGCCACTCTTCTTCCTCCGGGATGTTTCTCCCCCATTAAGTAAGGCACGAGAGGATGCATGCCGGCGGTGGTAAAAAGCACGGTCGGATCGTTTTCGGGAATTAAAGAATCGCTGGGAATAATGCTATGCCCTTTTGATTTGAAGAATTCCAAATATTTTTGCCGTAATTCATTGGCTGTCATATTATTATAAAATAATTTTATATTTAATGTTTTATGACTTAAAGTATATAAAAATAATTCAATTTTTGCAAGAAAAAAGGGCGATAGGCAAAAACGCCAACCGCCCCGATGTGGCTAAAGCTACATATACATTAAAACAATTTCAACCCTTCTTATATATTCATAATAATCGGGGTCAAAAGAGTTGTTTTTGATTTTTCTTTTTAATCTGTTCGGCCCCATATTATAGGCGGCCAGCGCCAATTTAAGCGAGCCGAACCTTTCCCACTGCTCTTTGAGGTATTTTGTTCCCGCCCATAAATTGTCGTACGGATGGAACGGGTTGGAAATGCCCATATCGCGGGCGGTTTCCATTTTCAACTGCATAAGCCCGTAGGCTTTTTTGTGGGAAACGGCCGTTGGGTCGCCGAGAGACTCCACCGCCACGACGGCCGTGACGACTTCCGGCGGAACCCCGTGCTCTTCGGACACCGCGTCAATCATATGCCCGAATTTGCTTCTTATCGCCCGCACGGTTGACGCGATGTCAACCATATCCTCCCATTCCGGCCCATCCAAGGGCGGGAGAACAATTAAGCGCGCGCGGCGACTATCACTCACCGCGGCTTCTTCCGTTTTCCGGACGCCAAAACAAAAAATAACAACAATAAATATCGCTAACATTAAAGTTATTTTTGTTTTTCGCCATTTCCTCTCGCGGCCTCCGTGATTATTCATTGTTTCCTCCTTGTTTTTCTTTAAATTTATATTCTTGTTTCGCGAAACGCGAATTTATTCTTATTTATTAT
>JALUVW010000046.1 GCA_027020105.1 Candidatus Falkowiibacteriota bacterium | reverse complement strand
TTCGGCCGTAACCCGTCCGGACATCCATCACATATCTTTGGTTATTTTCCCCCTATACCCTCTTTTCTTTTTGGCGTATGACAGCTCTAAGCGCAAATTCCGGGCAAGCGCGTATTCCTTTTTGGGGGCAGTGATTATGGCGCCGATATTGGCTTCCGCTTTTACGTATATATATGTTTTTCCTCCTTTTTATTCAATAAAAAACAGCGCCGCGCTTTCTTACGTTCAGAAAAATTGCGCGGAATCCGATTATATTTACGCCGGGCCGTTTATGCCCGGAATGTACTTTGAGGCAAAAAAGCTAAATCCCGCCCCCTACCACTCCGTGTTAATGCTTGGCGGACGGACGGAAAAACTGCGAGAAGTAAAAGAGGCGCTGCGAAAAGCCCGGCCGGTTTGCGCCGCGCTCAATTACGAAATGGTAAAAAAATTCAATTACAACAAAAACAACCCGGTTGACAATTACATATCGGACAACTATAAATTGGTTTTTCGGCAAAACAACACGTTAATTTATAAAATTTCCAAATAAGCCATGACAACGACCAACCGCAAAACAACAAAATTTATCGCCTATGGAGCGATTTCCGCCTTTTTTTATTCGCTGTTTTGGATTATCGGCTTGATTCGCGAAAATCGGCCGAGCGAAACGCTCGCCGGCAACACCACTTATTTGTATTTCGCGGCGGTATTTATTCTACTTATCCTGCTTGGCCTGTACGTCAAATCCTATACCTTGGTTTCCAAAGAAAACACCCCGATAAAGCATATTATAGTGTTCGCGATTCTGTTTAACGCTTTGTTGGTATTTATGCCGCCGATTGCGTCCACCGATTTGTATTCTTACATTTCCCGATCAAGAATAATTTCGGAATACGGCGAAAATCCGTACCTTGTCCCGTACGACTCCTTCTCGGACGACAAACTTTATTATTCCTTAAAAACCGTTTGGTCGCGCAACACGGCGATTTACGGCCCGTTGTTTATTTCCGCGAGCGCCGCCATCGCGTATTTGTCCGGAGACAATTTATACTTAAATATTTTCAGTTTTAAGCTTGTTTTTGCTGCCATCAACATATTGATTATTTTTATCATTCAAAAAATAACGAACGATAAAAAAGCCGTTTTTTTGTACGCGTGGAACCCGTTTATTGTTTTTGAGTTCGCCCTAAACAGCCATAATGACGTTATGATGATTTTGTTCGTCGCGTTAAGCCTTTTGTATTTTTTCAAAAAAAGTTCCGTAAAAAATTTGTTGATTGGCTGGTTTTTTCTTGTGTTTTCCGCGCTGATTAAATTCTTTACTTTGATTTTTCTGCCTTTTTACTTGATATTCGCGATAAGAAACCTTGGGCGCAAAAAAGAAAAAATTACTTTTGCCGTTTTGTTTTGTTTGGCCGGACTGTTTTTTGTCGCGCTGGCTTATTATCCCTACTGGGCGGGCCCTGAAATATTCAGCCGCCTTTCGGCGCTAGTGGAGAAAAAAAGCGTATTTTCATCCTTGGGAATCGGCGCGCTAATCGTGTTTTTGCTTATATTAAAAATTCCGAATTATTATTGGTGGAGCAAAACAATTAACAGGAGCTTTTTCGCGCTTGTCTATTTTCTGATGTTGTTTCGGCTAACCTTTATTAAAAAAGAAAGAGAAAAAAGCGCTTTGTTAAAATATTTTATTTTTTCGTTCGGCTTGTTCCTCGCCACGTTTTTTACATGGTTAATGCCGTGGTACACGACGCTGCTAATCGCCCTGATAGCGATTTACGCGGGCATGGAGGGCAAACGAGGGAGCGCGGCGTATATATACGGCATCACGATTTACGGAATTATTTTTTATTTTTTATTGAGATGAGTTTTGTGTTTAGCGCTACTTATAGTATAATAAATTTAAAGAATTCAGAGCGGCAAAAGGCAACGCTGTGTAATTTAAAGTTATAATATGACCGAAAAAAACAGTTTCACCTTGGATTTTATCGGAATAGGGGCGGAAAAATCGGGAACCACGTGGATTGCCGAATGTTTGAATAATCACCCGGAGGCGTATGTTCCGGCGGAAAAAGAGCTTTATTTTTTTAACGAATACGATCCCCATTATCTTAAGGTTAAAAATTTCAGGTACGACAGGGGATTGGAGTGGTACAAAAAACAATTCGCGCCAAACAATGCCGGCGACAAAATCGGGGAAATCACCCCGACATATTTATATTGCGAAAAAGCGGCGGAAAGGATTAAAAAAAATTTTCCAAACATAAAAATCATCGCCGTTTTGCGGGAACCGACGGCGCGCGCCTTCTCCCAATACATCCACGACAAGAGAATCGGCTTGATAAAGAACATAAGCTTTGAAGACGCCATCGGGCTTCACGACAACTACGTTGAAAAAGGATATTATTTTAAATACCTGAGCGTTTATTACCGCGTATTCCCCCGGGAAAATATTTTAGTCCTGCTCCACGATGACATAAAAACGGACCCGAAAAAAACAATCCAAAGGGTTTATCAATTCTTGCGACTGAAAAACATCAATCACGTCCCGGAACAATTATTCAAAAAATCAAACGCCTCCGCCAAGTCAAGAATACCGATTTTAAATTATTTTATGATTCACACGGAGTATTTTTTAAAAAACAAAAAACTTTTTCCCGTATTAAGATTGCTTGAGGTTACCGGCGTCAGAAAGCTGGCGTTGCGTTTAAGGGACTTAAACTCAACGCCTTTAACGGAATACCCGACAATAAGGGCCGACACAAAAAAATATTTAAAAAATATTTACAAAGACGACATTAAAAAATTGAAAAAATTGCTAAACAGAGATCTTAAAGAGTGGGAAAACGCCTAATTCGGGTCATTCGGATTATAAACATTCGGATATTCGGGTCATTCGGATTACAATTCGGGGCATTCGGATACTAATTCGGGGTATTCGGATTATATTATTCGGGTCTCGGGTCATTCGGATTATAAACATTCGGATATTCGGGTCATTCGGATTACAATTCGGGGTATTCGGATACTAATTCGGGGTATTCGGATTATATTATTCGGGTCTCGGGTCATTCGGATTATAAACATGCGGATATTCGGGGCATTCGGGGTATTCGGATTATCATTCGGGGCATTCGGATTATATTATTCGGGTCTCGGGGCATTCGGATTACAAACATTCGGATATTCGGGTCATTCGGATAA
>JALUVW010000045.1 GCA_027020105.1 Candidatus Falkowiibacteriota bacterium | reverse complement strand
GGAGATTTGTTTTAAAAGGTGATTGCGGTTGGCCGGCTAAAAGAGCGGCGCGGGCCTATATCGCGCGGCTTCGGAAAGGGAATTTTTTTGAAGTTTATTTATTGTTTTATTTGTCCCGGCTTTTCAAGGTCCAATTCTTGCGGATTTTGAAAATGTTTATTATAATGGGGCTAGTCATTGTTTTTGCCGTGTTTAATGAAGCCGGCGGAAGCATGCAGGGCAGGGGAAGCGAATATTTTTTAATTACTCTCTCCTTAAATTATGTTTGCTTTCCGCTAAACGCCCTGCATGCTCCCGCCGGTTTTTGTTTTTTGCCGGCGGCCGTTTAATTGGACGCCGCTTGATTTTCGCGAGGTAAAAATGATAAAGTAAACACATAGCGAAAAATTTTCAAGACAAATCGGCAAAAAGACTGAAATCTCCGCCGCGGCGGTATTCGGCGGCAGTCCCGTTAATAACGTTTAATAATATGCCGGGCAAAATATACTCAAAAGACTTGGGCATAAACCTGGAATCAGGCGAGGAAAAAGAGGTTTTTAAGTGGTTTTTGGCTTGTGTTTTATTCGGCAAGCCGATTCAGCAGAATGTGGCCCGTTTAACTTATTTTGAGTTCGTGAAAAACGGTCTTGTTTCTCCGGACAAAATCTTGAAAGCGGGGTGGGAAAAGCTGGTTAAGGCCTTGGACAAAGGGCATTATGTCCGGTATGATTATTCAACCGCCGACAAGTTGCTGGAAATATGCCGGACGCTTAAAAAGGAATATGGCGGCGTTATGAATTTAATCAAGTCTTCAAAAGATTTAAATGATTTAAGAAAGCGTTTGGAAGAATTGAAGGGAGTCGGGCCGGTTACTTCCGGGATATTTATAAGGGACATTAAGATGTATTTTAATAAATATAAAAAAATTAAACGAATTTTTGTCGCCGTTAAGTCTTCGGCAAAAATTCAGTCTTTGGCGTTTGAATGGAGCAAGGATAAAAGGGATTGGCCGGTCAGATGGGTTCCGAACGAGAATTTGCACGTTACCTTGGCGCCGCCGTGGGACGAAGGCGATATTGGCGCCGTTGAGGATAAGTTGGGCGGGGTTTCAAGGGAAATCAAACCGTTTAATTTGTCGTTTGAGAGAATAGTTTACGGGCCGCGGTCGGGACGATACAGGTTAATTTGGGCCGAAGGCGGTCATTCGCCCGAGCTGGAAGAGTTGAAAAAAATTATTGAAAAATCATTGGGCGTTGGCGGGAAAAAAAGGGAACTGTTGCCGCACGTAACCTTGGCAAGGTTCGGGCCGGAAAGTTTTTTAAAATTAAAAAACAAAAATTTAAACGAGAAGATAGACTGGACGGAGAGCGTTCAATCTTTTGAGCTTATTGAATCTGTTTTGCTCCCGGCGGGAGCTCAATATAAAGTGTTAAAAAGTTTTATGCTCGGGCCTTATGAATAAAATCATCACTTCCGAAAAGATACCCATAAAGCTATGGCTTGACGACATAGAGGAGGGGGCTTTGACGCAGGCGAAAAACATAGCAAACCATCCTTACGCTTTTCATCATATCGCCATTATGCCCGACGCCCATACGGGATACGGTATGCCGATCGGGGGAGTGTTGGCCACCAAGGAGGTTATAATTCCCAACGCGGTCGGAGTGGATATCGGCTGCGGAGTTTGCGCGCAGAAAACGCTTTTAAAGGAGATTGACGCGAGCGCTTTCAAGAAGGTAATCGGCGGAATAAGGAACATAATTCCCACGGGCTTTAACAGGCATAAAACAAAACAGGACGAAAGCCTAATGCCGGAATTGCCTCGCGGCGCGACTTGCGTCAACAAAGAATGGGATATGGCGCGCAAATCGCTTGGCACGCTCGGGGGAGGAAACCATTTCATTGAAATCCAAAAGGACGATAAGGGATATGTCTGGATTATGATTCATTCCGGCAGCAGAAACTTGGGGAAAAAGGTCGCGGATTATTACAATAAACAAGCGGTTGAGTATTGCAAGAAAAAGAATGACGTGAACTCAATAAAGAATGAGCTTGCTTATTTTCCGTTAGATTCCGAAATAGGAAAGAAATACTTTAAGGAAATGAGTTTTTGCCTTGAATACGCCCTTGCCAACAGGAAGGTTATGATGGAAAGGGTAAAGGATGTTTTTACCGAGGTTTTCCCGGGAGTGGAGTTTAAAGAGTTTGTAAATATCGCGCATAATTACGCTTCACGAGAAAAACATTTTAACGAGGAAGTAATAGTGCACAGGAAAGGCGCCACAAAAGCGGAGGTGGGGCGGATTGGAATTGTGCCGGGATCGCAAGGGACAAAAAGTTACATTGTGGAAGGACTGGGAAACAGCGAGAGCTTTAACTCATGTTCCCACGGCGCCGGAAGAAAAATAGGCAGGAAACGGGCGATCAGGGAGCTGAATCTTGAAGATGAAATAGAAAAGCTAAACCGTCTCGGCGTAATCCATGCCATCAGGTCAAAGAGAGACTTGGACGAAGCGAGCGGCGCGTATAAGGACATTGACACGGTTATGAAAAACCAGAGTGATTTGGTTAAGATAATCACGGCCCTTACTCCGATCGCGGTTGTGAAAGGTTAGACGCGCGCCGCATCCGCTAAATTATTCCAATCTTCTTTTCGCGCCAAGGGGGAATTGTTAAAATTATGAGCCGCGAACTTTTTTTCTTGTTTTTTTGCGCGTCTTATTTTATTGGCTTTTATTCGGTTTAGGTGTATAATAATAATAGATTATGTGGAAAAGTATTGATTTTATTGCGTTTTTTAATAATTTATTAATTAAAGAGATTTTATCTATTTATTAATTTTATTTAATATTAGCTAAAATATCGGATATTAGACGGCAGATAGGATGTTCTTTGCCGTTTGCCGTTTAGCATTCGTTTTTTAGTTATCAATATGTTAATTAAATAGATAATAATTTCAACAAAATTTATGGCTAAGATGACCAAATCTCAAATCATCGCCTCTCTTTCGGAGAGCACGGGTTTAAGTAAAAAAGATGTGGCCAATTTAATGGAAAAATTGGTTGAATTGGCTTACGCCGAAGTAAAATCAAGCGGTGAATTCGTAATCCAAGGAATCGGCAAATTGGTAAAGCAAGAAAGGAAGGCAAGGCAGGGAAGAAATCCGGCCACCGGCGAAACAATTCAGATTCCCGCCAAGACCGTTGTTAAATTCAGAGTGGCCAAAGCCGCGAAAGAAGCGGTATTATAAATACGAAAACAGTAAAGTATAAAATAAAAACAATCCCAATATTCGGGATTGTTTTTATGTCGCGTGATTTTCAGTAAATTAAAATCTAAAACGCAAAAATCAAAATGACAAATTAAAATTAAAAATTATTTTTTAGATACCGTGAAGCTTAGCTTCGGGTACCCGAAGCTAAGCTTCATTAAGGCTTCATTATAATCCCAAATAATCCCAAGCTACCGCGTTGCCCCGGAATAAGCGATTGCCCTCACTATGTCCCATGCAGTGGCCGAGGACGGGTTATAGCCGTATATCGCCTTAAATATTCTGATAGCGGTTTTTTCGCTGTCTAGATTTCTGTCGGCGGGCCTCAGGCCGTATGAGATTACCATTACGGCGGCATCGTCATTGGGGTTGTTTCTGTCGGGAGCCCTTAGATAAATTTTCTTAAACGCTTCGGTGGCGTTGGCTTCCGATATATTGTTTCTTTCGGACGGCCATCTGCCGTTGGCTATTTTAATCACATCGTTCCATTCCGCCTCTGAAGCGGGGAGCTTGCCAAAGGCCGATTTGTATGAATTCACCACGCCGGCCCTTTCGCCTTCGCCGAGCCTAAGGGTGGTCGGCGTGCCGTAGGTTACGAAATTCGTGAGCGCGTAGCGCGTCTCCGCGGTAACGGCCTTTATGCCGGATGTTAACGCGCGGACATATTTGCCGGCCGCTTCCGCCTCCGAATTTATGTCTCTTTTTAAGCCGACCAATAACAATAAGCTGTTTACCCTGGCTTTGACCACTTCGGCCGCGTCAACGGCCATTGCCGTTATTTTTTGGGCGAATTCCGCCGCGGCTCCTTTGGCGTTATTAACAATCTCTTTTACGGCTTTTTCGGTTTCCGTTATTATGTTTTTTGATTCTTCAATCGTTTCGGTTGTTTCCGTTTTCGTTTCGCATTTCTTTTTTCTTTGATTTTTTTGCGCGGTTGTCAGCGAACAATTGCTCGGTGATCGTGATTTCACGTTTCTGTATTGCCATCCGTCGGCGCATGTTGTTTGCCAATCGTCGTAAGTAACGTCAGAACAAGGGACGACGGTAACAACACCGCCGCTTTCCGTCGCGCCGGAGTATACGCAGCTGTTTCCGCTCAAAGAGTATCCGGAGTCGCAAGTAATGGAGCAGGCGCTGTCTATGGTGCCGTTTGAGACGGATGAGGTGGAACATACGCGCAGGGGCGCGGAATAAGCCGACTCCAGATCGTCGTCGTCTCCGGCCGTAATTTTGTAATAGTAACTGGTAAACGCGCTGGTTGTTGAGTCGGTATAATTTTCGGTTCCGGCCGGTATGACGGAAGCGTTGACTTGCGAATAAGAAGATCCGTCGGTTGAGCGGTACACGGAGTAGCCGTACAAATCGGAAATGGAGGAGTTATCGGCGTTCGTGGTGACGGCGTTCCAAGAAAGCCCGACCGAAGTTCCGTTGCCGGCGGTTTGCGCCACGCCGGTCGGAGCGGCCGGAGCCAGACCGTCCGGTGTGGTTCCGAGAGCGAATACGGTCAAATGGTTCACGGAGCCCTTGAATTCCAATTTATAGTCGTCATAATCCACTCCCTCCACGAATGTCGGATTGGCGCTCAGGGCGTCGTCAATAAATTTTTCAAAGCCGCTTTGCGTGGCCGTGCCGGCGTACATTGTCCATTCGGTGTCGCCGTCTGATTTGTAGTAGGCGGTCTTGGCGGTCGCCAAATTATTCCACTCATTCAAGGTATCGTCCCAATAGCCGATTTTCATTGTTTTCAATTTTGACTTGTCGCTTGTGTTCGTGGATGAAGCGATGTCGCTTTTATACAGCACCATTTCAAGGTCAATGTAGTTGTCCAGGCTGGTTATCGGCTGTCCGGAGTTATCGGTGGCGGAGATTGATTTGCCTTTGCCGGAAAACGGTTTCATTGAATTCGTGGCCGACACGGCGGATGTTTCTTGAGAGCTTACGGTGCTGTTTGAGCTTTCGCTTCCCAATGCGTTTGGCGGAACGGTAATCTTTACTCCGGTGCCGGCCGTTTTGCCGGTGCTCGTGTTTTGTGCGGTATCGTCCAGGCTGCCGCCGGCCGACGGCTTTATCGGCTTTGATTTGTTTTTATTTTCCCAACCGGCGTCGGCCGTGAGTTTGATGTTCTTGCCGGTGGCGGCGCCGGACACGGTAATCAAGGCGGGGATGCCGTTTACGCTGTATTGCGACTCCATATATCCGTTTGCCGAGCCGAACACCTTCCATTCCCCATCCGTTACGCTTAGGGAGTAAGAGCCCGCGCCGTCCACCGGAGCGTTGGTTTGGGCGCCGGTGGAAGCGTTTTCGGCGTGCACCCATCCGTTCGGAATTTCTTCTCCCGAATCGTAAGAATTATTGTTGTTGGCGTCAGCGTATATTTTGCCGGAAACGGTTGACGCGGCGGCGGTAAGCGTAAAGTCAATCGTGGAACTGGCCGTGCCGTCAATGGTTGTCGGTTCGGCCGAAATATAACCCGGCTTGTCGGCTCCCACCATATAGCTTCCCGTTGAAAGCGTCGGCACGGTTAACGAGTACGCGCCGGTGGTGGAGGACGCTTGCTTTCCCGTGTGAAATCCGGTTTCGGGATTCCCTATCCATACCCAAGCGTCTCGTTGTCCCGATGACGGGCCGCTTACGGTTCCGGAAATCGTAATCACGCTTCCTCCGGTCATGTCCGGCAGGGCGAATCGGACGATGTCGTTCGTTCCGTCTATGGTAATCGCTCCTTTGGCGGCGTCAAACGCCGGACTGTCGGTCGCGGGTATGAAAAATCCGCTTCCCGGAACATCCGCGGAAAAGAAATAATCTCCGCTTTTCAGCGATACGGTGGCGTCGGCCCCCGATATGTCGCTTACTCTGATTGACTTAAAGAATCCGGTCGGGGTGGGAATGTTATTGCCGTCAAACACCACGCCGTCAATATTAATGAAGGCGTCTTTGCCTGAGTAGCCGGATTTGTTGGTAAATTGGATTGTCGTCGTGTTCAGATTCGCGCTCGCGATGGCAATGTCCGCGGTCGTGGTGCCGGTAGTGGATATTTTTAAATTAGCCGGACTATTGGGCACATCGTCATAGTTTAGTTCAACTTCTCCGTAGTCGGGAGTCCAAATATCAACGCGATAATAATTATATCCGGTGTCGGTTCCCGGCACTGAAATGGAGTATTGCCCGTTAGAATCGGTTAAGCCGCCGAATTCGCGCCCTTCATAGTTGCCGTTAGCGTCATATTTGACCGCGCGAATGGGCATATTGGCTTGAGCGGTGTCATTAATGGAAACGGTTCCGGAAATAGTTTTCCAGGAAGTATTCGCGGACGGGCTTAAATCAATTCCGGATACGGACGCGCCGTTAATCACCACCGCGGAATCGTATTGCATCCAACCGGCTCCGGGCGCGTCGGATTCAACCGTCCATGAGCCGTTGTCAACGTACAGTATGTATTTGCCGGCGGCATCGGTCATTGTTTCGGATCGCCCTATGCCGTTTTGCTCATAAGCCCAGACCGGAGTGTAGGGCATAGCTCGGGAGTTGGCGTTGAAAACTTGCCCGGAGATAGTGTAGGCCGGTTTTTGCATTTTAATGGTTACTCCCTCCACGTTCGCCCGCACGTCAACAACCATTTCTTTCGCCTGCGGCAGTCCGGGCTTGAACGCGCCCACCTTGTACGTTCCCAAGACGGGAATCTTCAAAGTGAAAGTCCCGTCAGTCGCCGTGTTGGCGTTCGCTCCGCCAAACCCGCCGGTTGGCTGGTAAGCGAAGACCTCGGCGTCGGCGATGGGATTGCCGGAGCCGTCAACCACGGTTCCGGTGATTGTCGTGGATACCTGATTGGATATATCAAACGTGATTATTCCGTCATCGGCCGTGCCGTTATTTTCAAAAATATTTGAATTTGAGGCGATTACGTCAATATTCGCCGGAGGCATCCAGTCGGGCATTGGCGGAGGTCCGGCCATCGGCCCTTTCGGCATAGCCGGCCTGATTCCCACCATCCATTCCCCGTCAGGCAGATAAAGCGTGTAGCTTGTTGATCCGTCCTCAACTCCGACGCCGCTCAAGGTCTTTACCCTGAAGCCGGAAGGGGAGCCGGCGAAAATATCCACGTCATCGGCCGCGCCGCCGGTGGAGAAATCGCCTATCAGCTTGACCGTCAAGGCCGTGCCCGATGTTCCTTCCTCTTCTATCGTAATGTTTTTCGTCGTGCTGGCGCTGAGCCATATCGGCTCCGGCATCGGGTTGCCGAAATAAGTCGCTCCGTTTATGTTTATTACCGGATCGGTAAACAAGAAATATTCTCCGTCCGGAAGATTGGTGAACGAATAGCTGGAAGTGGCGTTAGCGAAAACCGAGGTTGTCGTTTGCATAAATCCGGTCATCGGAGAGTCAAGGTAGACGGACATGGTGCCGCCGTTCGCCGACGCGGTGGCGGTTATGACGCCGGAGATGGTATTGTTTCCGCCGCCGGAGATAAAGAACGGCATGGAAGTTAAGGCCTCAAGCAGGACGCCGGAAGCGTTTTTGGTTTTTATCTCAACTTGGTAGCCGTCCGTGTCAAATCCCTTGGGAACGCTTGAGTTCCGTATGCCGTCAAGGTCAATATGCAAAAAGTCGTTTGCCTGCGTGGCCGCGCTCAATTTAATGACAACCGTTCTGTCTCCGACAACTCCCAGCCCGTCATTGCTTACTCCGTTGCTGTTCGTATCGGCCGGATCGGTATTGGCGAAAGTGACGACTCCCGTTCCCGGGCCGTTAAAGTCGCTGTTTAGCGGGCTTTGCGCGTCTTGCGTTACCGAGGTGACGTTAAATCCCGCCGGAAACTTTAATTCAATAACGCCGTCCGACGGAATGGCCGAACTTACGGGAATGTCGATAAAGTACTTGGTGGTTATGCCGGCCATATTGCTCATCGGCCAAACGCCTATCGGGGCCATGCCCATATCCGCCATATTAAAGTCTTCCATACCGATATTGTCCATATTGAACATTCCGCCGTTTCCGGCAAAAAGGGAAGCGTCCATAACAATGCCCGTTTTAACATTGGCTCCGCCGGTGTCGTCAAGCGCGTTGCCGGACAAGTCCGTAATGCTGGTGGAGGCGGTAAGCCGGAACTGATCTCCCGCGGTAAGCGTAAGCCCGTCCATCATAATTATGTTTTCATCCGGCTTGTAGCGCAGATTGGCGCTGGTTAAGCTCACGGTCGTGGTGCTTACCCAATTGTCAGAGCTTGTCAGTAGAGTATAGTTTTGTTTGTTTTCGGCCGATGCCCGGTTAAGCAGTTCCGAAAATTCAATGAATAACCCGTAGTTATCGGCGTCCGCGAAGTATATTTGCGGTTTGGTCGTGTCGACCGCGTCGGTGGTGGTGAATGTTTGGGTTGAAGTGGCAATCGCGTTTCCGGTTATGCTGCGCACGTCGGCGCTGATCTGAAAAGTGTAAGCGGTGCCGGTGGCCAATACCGCGGTCGGAACAAAATTAATCATATTCGCTTGCGCGTCATAGCTTACGTTGCCAGGAACGGGGCCGCCGCCGACAAGAGTTACCGTCGTCGTGCTTACGGTTATCGGGTTTAAAGGGTTGTCAAAAGCGGCGCTAATCATTATGCCCGTCGGCACGTTCACTATGTTGGTTCCGTCCGAGTATTGATTCAGGTTCGTCCCCATAAACGAGGCGGTTATGTCGCCCCCGGCGCCGCCGGTGTAAAAGTTGTAATAAAAAGGGCCGTTATTGCCAGAACCGTCGTTTAGGGGCAGTCCGGCCAAAAATTGCCCGTTGACATCCTTAACGTCGCGAGTGACGTACACTCTGTAATGGCTGTCAGCGTCCAAGGTGAAGTTTTGAATGGTTGCCACTCCGCTTTGTCCGGTGTTTGGCGACACGGTGGTGCCGGAGACAACGGTCGGTGTTCCGTTTACTATTTTGGTTAAATAGATGTTGGCGGCGGTAAAAGTGGAGGCGTCCATATCCGGACGATCAAAATTAACGGTTATGGAGCTTAAACTTGTGGGCACTTGCTGCATTTCTTCGGTGGGATAGCCGGCCATGGCGATTGGCAGAAAAGCGCCGCCCAAATCGGTGCCGTCGCCGGTGGTTATGGTAAACGAATAAGCGGAGCCGTCATAACTCAAGTTTGGCATTTCCGGCGGAGTGCTGGTCGCTATGGTGTCGCCATCCATTGTCGCGGCGGCGGAGACGGTGTAAGGAGTGTTCGCGGCCAATCCGTCCGGCGCCATAAACGAAACGCGGTACATTGTTTGCCCGTCCCAGTCTTCGGTAAAATAGCTCCAGCTGCCGTTTACCGCGGGAGAGACGGAAAAATAAGTTGACAGGTCGTTTTGCACGGTTGGGCTTAACGGTGCGTCAAACATAAAGTCCAACGGCGCCATAGTGGGCATATTCGTCTCGCCGTTAGGCGGTCCGTATCCGACTATATTGACGGTGGCCGCCATCGCGTCCGGCGCGGGCCCTGTCGCGAGAAAGGCCATACTGAAAATCACCGTTACGACAACGGCTTTTTTGAAAATTTTTTTTACCTCCTTCATAAAGTTTGTCCCTCCTTAATTTACGTAAGTTGGAATAGGTAAATCAGGAGTTGATTAATTATGTTATACAATGTTAAGCTCAGTTAAACTCAAGACGCGAAGCTCAAAATCGCGGCTCAAAATTCAAAATTTTCTTTTATTGTTTCGTAAAAAAAAATAATACCGACCAGCAAAAGCCGAGTCAGTATTATCACAACAAGAAATATGCGAATTTTTTGAGCTTAATGTCGCGCGGACCAATATATTAAAATCTTTCCTCCTTAAAAGATTGAACATAAGGCATGGGCAATATTGTTTTTGGCGATTTAGACAAAACAAGATTAAGTAAAAACCGAATTGTGGATAATTTATTTTATTATACCATATTTTATTCGGCTTCGCGTCAATCGCGGCGGAGATAAACTTAAAACCGCCGCGGCCGTTTGCTTGTCCTCGTTTTCGCGTTCGGACGCCGCCAATATTGCCGGTGTTTTTTTGTTTGGGTGAGTACTGGGAATCGAACCCAGATCGCTTGCGCCACAAGCAAGAGTTCTAACCGTTGAACTATACCCACCATACCGCGTAAATAAATTTATATTTTATCCTTGGTTAACAAAACCAAAACTTTTAAATTGTGTAAAAATAAATTTTGTTTTTTCGGCCGCCTTCCAAATCAATAACCTTTTCCGGCTCCAGGTCCGGCAAACCGAATTGATAACTGATTATTTGCGTGCCGGCTTTGCATTCTTTTTTGAATTTTTCTTTTAATTTCGCCATCATCGGCTTGTTTAAAAAACAATATATTATGTCCGCTTCATTCATATTAAACCGCAAGACGTCTTTCTTCAGTATTTTTATCTTGCTATCGCGCAAACTTACCTGTATCTTGCCGATTAAATAAGGCAAAAAGAAATATTCTATTCCGACCAGTTTTTTTATGTTGGGAAATTTATTTTCCGCCGCTCTTAAAAATCCGGCGTTGCCGCATCCCAACTCGTAAACCGCGCATCCGTCTTTCGGGGACATTTCTTTCATAACGCGTTTTATCACTTTGCTTTTCGTGGGAATAATGGGAGCGTATCCGCCCAGCGCGATTTGAAAAAATTGGACAGACAGAACCAAGGCGATAAACCCCAGCACGGCTATTGAAATTATTTCTAAAAACATAGTGTTCGCTTATTGATTTTCGCGCGCTCGGCAGGATTCGAACCTGCGACCTACAGCTTAGAAGGCTGTTGCTCTATCCAGCTGAGCTACGAGCGCTCCACGCTCCGTATTTTGGCGACAGCCTTTTTAAAAAATAAAATTGCTCACGTACGTCCCGCACAAGCAATATTGTGTTAAATTTACCAAAATTTATCCATTGTGTCAACCATGGCGCCAACCGCGCGGCAACTTAACGTTTTTAATTGTTTGGCGGCAATTTATGAATATGCTAAAATATGCTTATGCTTACATTGAGTACGGATATAATGAAAATCAGCCGAGTGGGAGCGGCTACGGCCAAGAAGCTAAAGAAATTGGGCATTGCAACCGCGCGCGACCTGCTTTTTTATTTTCCTTTCAGATACGATGATTTTAGCGAGGTAACGCTTATTCGCGATTTGCGAAGCGGCGCGCGCGCCAATGTTGTCGGACGGATTGAATTAATCCAAAGCAAAAGAAGTCCGCGCAAGAGGATGAGCGTTACCGAAGCGTTGGTAACCGACGGGACGGATGTTATGAAGGTTATTTGGTTTAATCAGCCGTTTATCGCCCGTAATTTACGCGTCGGCGACAGGGTGTCCTTTTCCGGAAAAATTGAGGATGACTACGGGGTTTTCGCGATGAAATCTCCGGCGTATGAGAAAATTTTTAAGAAATCACCAAACTCCCCCCTTCGCCAAGGCTACGGCGGACAAGTCCCCTTTGTCAAAGGGGAGAATATGGACGCGGTGCATACGCAGGGGCTGGTGCCGAATTATCATTTGACCGCGAATATTACGCAGAAGCAGATTCGGTTTTTGATTAAGCGGGTTATCGGATTGTCGGAGAAAATCAATGACTGGCTGCCGGAAGAAACAAGAGAGAACGTGAGGCTGTTGAGCTTGGGCGACGCCATAAAGAAAATTCATTTTCCAAAAAGCCAAAAAGACATTGACGCGGCAAAAAGGCGGCTGTCTTTTGATGAATTGTTTTTAACGCAAATTCAGTCGCAAATGATTCGCGAAGACGCAAAATCTTGCGTCTCCGCGCCGGTGCCGTTTTTGGAAAAGGAGACTAAAAAATTCGTTGACAGCTTGCCTTTTAAGTTGACCGACGCCCAGCGCAAGGCGGCTTGGGAGATTTTGCGAGATATGAGAAAAGACAGGCCGATGGCCCGGCTTTTGCAGGGCGACGTGGGAAGCGGGAAAACCGTAGTGGCCTGCATCGCCATGCTGAACGCCGCTTTAAGCGGCGGACAGGCCCTTCGGCGCGGCTCAGGACAAGCGGTTTTGATGGTGCCGACAGAAATATTGGCGAAACAACATTATGATAGTATTTGCAAATTGTTTAATGGTTTTGATATTAAAATTGGGTTGGTGACGAGAAGCGAAAAAAAAGTGAATTATGAATCAGAAATTATGAATAAGGGGCTGAAAAGTAAAAAAACAAAAAAACATAATTCATTATTTATTATTCATAATTCAAACATAGTTATCGGGACGCACGCTTTGATACAGGAGAATGTGGAGTTTGAAAATTTGGTTTTGGCGATAATAGACGAGCAGCATAGGTTTGGCGTGGAGCAGCGCGCGGCGCTGGCGCGGACCGACGCGCGCGCCCCGCATTTATTATCCATGACCGCCACCCCCATACCTCGTTCCCTTGCCTTGGCTTTGTACGGTGATTTGGACGTGTCCGTTATCAATGAAACGCCCAAAGGCAGAAAAAAGATTATTACCCGAGTCGTTCCCGAGGAAAAGCGTGAAAAAGCCTATGAGTTTATCCGCGGGCAAGTCAAGGCCGGCAGGCAGGTTTTCGTGATTTGCCCCTTGATTGACATATCCGACAAATTGGGCGTGAAATCAGTAAAAGAAGAATTTGAAAAATTGGACAAAAAAGTTTTTAAAGATTTAAAAATCGGAATGCTTCACGGACGGTTAAAGCCGAAAGAAAAAGACGGGATAATGCGTGATTTTTTGGACAACAAGATTAAAATATTGGTTTCCACTTCGGTGGTGGAAGTGGGCGTGGACGCGCCGAACGCGACGATTATGATGATAGAAGGCGCGGACAGGTTCGGATTGGCGCAGCTGCACCAATTTCGCGGACGGGTTGGCAGGGGAGAGCATCAATCATATTGCTTTCTTTTCGCCGACAGCGATTCGGAAAAAACTCTAAGCCGCCTGCGGGCCCTTGTTGACAATAACGACGGCTTCGCTTTGGCTAAAATGGATTTAAAATTTCGCGGTCCGGGCGAGGTTTACGGAACCGCGCAAAAAGGATTTCCGGAGATGAAAATCGCTTCGTTGTTTGATTATGAATTGATAAAATCGGCCAAGGAGGAGGCGGAGAAGCTGATTAAGAAAGACGGGGGTTTGGACGGTTACCCGGCCTTGAAGGAGAAGTTGGGAGAATGGAGGAAAAAAGCGCATTTGGAATAATTTTGCAGGGGCAAACGGCTGTTTGCGCCAAAAAGATAAAGAGACTAAGTCTCCAATTGGAGACTTAGTCTTTTCGTTTTGGCAAACAACAGGGCGAACGGCCGTTCGCCCCTACAATCTCTACGGTACGCGGCTAAAGCCGCCCGAACCCCGTCCCGCCTCTCGCGAGAGGCGGGACGGCAGAAATTAGAATTATTTTTTTGAAATAAATTTATTATCCTTAACGTAAAACCGCCATTTTTTGTTTTTGTATTTGCCGGCGTAATCAACGCCGATGCGAGTTGTTTTTACGATTTGTAAGGGCGAACGGCCGTTCGCCCCTACGATCCATAAGCCGTGTTTTTTTGTGTAGATTGGGAGATGGTTGAATGTTTTATCTATTTTCAGCGCTTTTGTCAGTTTGGCCGGCCCGTTCGTAGAGACGCGCCGCGGCGCGTCTTCGCCGTTTATCGGTTCAACGGCGCGGATTAGGACGGCGGCCGGGTAGCCCTTTCGTTCCGTTACGATGTTAAGCATATAATGCATGCCGTAGGTGAAATAGACATAAATTATTCCCGGTTCCCCGAACATTACGCCGTTTCTCTCGGTGCGCCCGCGGCTGGCATGCGACGCCAAATCATTGGGACCGACATACGCTTCGGTTTCCACGATTTTGTATTTTAATAATCCTCCAATCCTGTTAAAATCCCCCCAACCCCCCTTTACTAAAGGGGGGAGTAATGAAGGAGTTTTTCTAACCAAAAGACAGCCCAAGAGATCTTGGGCGACTTGAAGCGTGGGGCGATTATAAAATGATTTTGGGAGAAGCATTGATAACGGATAACGGATAACAGTACGCGGCATTTATGGCTCTGCCGTCTGTTATCCGCTAAATA
>JALUVW010000044.1 GCA_027020105.1 Candidatus Falkowiibacteriota bacterium | reverse complement strand
GCGGGGATTAAATCCCAACTTAATATATCCGCCTCGGACGCAAGTCCGACCCTTCTAAATCGGAGGACGCGTTAACGCGTCCTCCGATCCCGCCAAATATCCCTCCAAAAAAAGAGCCCGATAAAGATTATTTTCACTCTAATCTCTAATCGGGCTCCCTTCCCAAAAACACCAAAAAACAAATGGCGTTTTTAGGAAGGGAATAAATCCCAAAAGCCCAAACGGTTCGGGCGAAAGAGCCGTTTAATAAATTTTTCGCTCTTTTTATAAAATTCAAACAAATAAACTATGCGGCCCAATAAGCGCGTGGTCTTCACTTCATTATAAGGAGAGAGTAACCAAGGAGGAGTGAACCCCGCCACGCTTTCAACAAAGCGGGACGCGAAATGGAAAGTAGGCGTTTGTTGGTCCGGCCATAGTTTGTTTAGGCGGAATATTGTTGATTAAAGCGTGATGGCTCTATCCTGACGGATGGGTGCCGTCCCTTGAAAAACGATTCCGCAAACCGTTTTCTCTCCCGCTAACCTTAAAAAGCAAAAGTTAGCGGGGATTAAGCAAAGAAATCGGCCGGACAAAAAGGTCTGAACCGCCTTTGTGTCCGGAAATTTCCTTGCTTGTCATTAAGGAGAGAGTAAGGTGTTCGTTGACAACTGAATAGCCAAAATAACATTCATAACGATTAACACGCTCGCGGATTATTATACGGGAGCGTTTGAGCTGTGTGTGTTATTTTGAAGATCCTCCTTATGGAATAAAATTTCGGCTATCAATTTAATTTCTAAATTGTTAAATATGGAAAAAATTTCCGCATAATTTTTAAATTTATTCTGGAAATTAAATTGATAGCCGAAAATAATCCGTCTTTGACGGATAAAATTTATTTCAATCCCTGCAAGGAGGCCATAATGAACAAAAATTTAACAAAGGAGGATGTGCTGAACATCCTCCGCAAAGAGGAGGACAAAAGGCGTCGTGAAGCCAAGCGGCGCGAAAAAGAAATACTCGCCTTAATGAAAGAGCAGAACCTGGATTATAGGGGAAAGCTCTGGGGAGAGATTTCTTTTACTGCAATCGCCGCCCGTAAAAACGGCGGTAATGGAGCAAATCCGACCGATGTAGAGGCCGAGATTTGTTCTGATATCAACATGGAAGAGTTTTTTGCTTCCAAAGTTGACCCTAAGCCACTTCGTTTTTTTCTTTTATCGGAGGCATGGGATATTGCAAAAAAAACAATATCCCGGCAGTGGGGGAAAAGAGGAATCACTCTCTTTGCAAAGTGGCTGGATGGCACAGTCGCTGAAATTTGCAAGGAGAACAATCTGCCGGCAATGCAGACCATGGAGCTTATAAAGTCCATGGTATTAGCTTGTAGGCGAGAAGCGGGTCGTCGGCCCTATTTTCCGTTTCCTGAAGAGGAAGCGGAGGTAAGGCAATTTTGCAGGCGCATTAACACAGCCGCGTCTGTGAAACGTCGGATGGTCGGCGAAGCAAAGCCGGCTGATCCAAAAAATAGAATTTATTTATCCTCCGAGGAAATGGCTCTCGGAGTGGATTGGTTGAAGGAGGTCATCCAATCCAAGTACAAAGTAAAAATTTCCCGCTCCACGGCTTGGCGGGCAAAAAAAACGGGGTGGTTTATGCGCCCCGGCTACAAACGTCAAGCCGGAAAGAAAGTTTTTTTGGCGGAAGAAGAAAAACAATGGAGATGCCGTGATATTATGGAAAAATACGGTGTTTCACATTCCACTGCCAAAAAAGCAAAGGAGAGGGGATGGTTTATTACAGGAACACATAATCAACATAATAGTAATCTTACCGAGCCAACGGTAACGGTAAGGAAAGCAGTAAAGAAAAAACTTTTTCCCTCTATGGTTCTTCCGGAAATTTTGACCGAAGTTGCCGGAAGAAAAATCAAGGATCTTACAGTAAAAGAAATAACAGAGATTCTTGGTTACTCGCTTAAAAGAGCGAGGAATATAAAAAAAAGGGGGTATATAAACACTTCCCGAATGTATAACAGCAAGCGGGAAGATTTGAGAAGTCGCATTGCAAAAGTTGAAAAGGAGGGTTGGCCAAGGCTTAGTTGACCCTAAAAAGATTATTCTTTATTGGTGGAAAAGTACGGGATTAGTAAGTCTCGCGCTTTATACGCCAAAAAGAAAGGATATTTTTTTGCTAATAAATAATTTTTAGGAGGCAATAATGATTAGAAGAAAGATTGAAGATCTGTATAGGTATAGGTACCAGCAGGAGGCAGGCGGCCTGTTGGAGAACACGGACAAAAATCTGCTTGTTGTAGCGCCCACCGGCGCCGGCAAAACATGGGTCGGCTACGAGGCGCTGAAAAAATACGGGAAGGGGATTTATATTGCCCCGACCCGGGCTCTCTGCTACGAAAAGTGGCAGGAGCTGAAAAATCTGTTTCCCAATAAAAGGGTAATCCTTGGCAACAAGGATTATTCCTTAGGGAAACAGACATTTCGGGGGAGCGACTTTCGGGTCATCACCCCTTGGAAGTTGAACCAGTTTTTGCAGAATAAATGGTTCAGCAATCAGGCGCCGGTGATAATTTTTGATGAAGTCCACAATTTAAACGCGGACTTTGAAATTATTATAACCAAGCTGAAGGAGATGCATCCTTCAGTGCGGCTGGTCGGACTTTCCGCCACCATTGATAACGATGACGAGGCGAAGTTTGCCTCGTGGTTGGACGCCTTGGTGGTAAAATCGGACCAGCGGCCGGTTCCGCTGGTGGAGAGAATCGTTTTCTTTGACGTTGATTTGGACGAAGAAGGAAACGAGCTCACTGTAATTAAGGTTTATGAAAATGGAAGTATCATAAACCAAATTACGGTTGAGACCTCCTTGGGTAGAAATACCCACTTGGAGGCTCTCCAAACCATAATCAGGGCACAGGACGACGCACCCTGCCTCTGGTTTTCGCCGTATCGTGGAAGGGCGGCTGAAATCGCCAGCATCGTTGGTAATAATTACAACGACGAACTGGCGATGATTGGCTCTGGCTTGTCAACCAACGGCTCGGAATTTTCCGAGGAGTTGATTGACTGCCTGGCCAAAAGCAGCGGTTTCCACCACGGCGGGCTTAGCCAGCAGGAGCGGGAGCTGGTCTTTGAGCTAACCCAACAGGGAAAGCTTAAAGATGTAGCGACCTGTTTTACGCTGGCGCAGGGAGTTAACCTTCCGGCTCGCCATATCG
>JALUVW010000043.1 GCA_027020105.1 Candidatus Falkowiibacteriota bacterium | reverse complement strand
CCATCACCGGTTTCGGCACTTTTATGTCAAAAACCCGCCACGCCCGCAACGGCGTTAATCCGCAAAAACCGTCAGAGCGCATTCAAATTCCGGAAGTGCGCGTGGCCAAATTCAAGACCGGCAAAACCTTAAAAGACGCGTTGAAAAGCTAAAAGAGAATTTTGAGCAAATAAAAAAATGAGAAGACAAAAGTCTTCTCATTTTTACTTTTAATTTATTTGTGCGCCCTGCAGGATTCGAACCTGCGACCGTTTGCTTAAGAGGCAACTGCTCTACCAACTGAGCTAAGAGCGCGCTGGTCAATTTTCAATTATCAATGAATAATTATCAATTACGCGTTTTCAACATTAATAAATCATTGGTCATTGCACATTGAAAATTGTATATTGAATTGTGGCCGGGGAGAGGATTGAACTCTCGGTCTTAGCGCTGCCCGCCCCGTTAAATAATTTTCGTTTTATTTCCTCTTTGTTTTTAGTAGCGGCGGGTGGGATTGAACCACCGACCTTAGCGTTATGAGTGCTACGCTCTAACCAACTGAGCTACGCCGCCTTGTTTTTTTATTGTTTTAGCATTATTTAACGGGGTGAAAGCGCTACGCCTTAATCAGCTGAGCCACCCGGCCTAATCAATTTCCAATTACCAATGAACAATTTTCAATAATTTATAATTGATCATTGATAATTGAAAATTGCTTCAAGCGCGTTCGGCAGGGCTTGAAGGGGCGGAAGCCCCGCGCGAACAGTGGCTTCTCGCGTCCGCCGAACACGCAAATAATTTTACCATAAAAATGATAAAAATTACTTGCGCACCCGGTAGGACTCGAACCCACAACCTTCTGGTCCGAAGCCAGACGCTCTATCCGGTTGAGCTACGGGTGCTTTTAATTGAGCGCGGGCGGAATCCAACAATATTTCGTTTCCGATGTCTATGGTTTTCGGAGCCGTCCGATTGGATTGTGGGCGCAAATCAATATTACTACAAAAAACTCCTTTAAGGAGTTCAAATTTATGTTAACACAGTATTTTGCAAAAATCAAGGGCGGCGGCCCGCCCTTCTCGCGCCTTTTTCGTCTGAACCAAAGTGGTGGGCTATTTCATGCTTAACGGTATTTGTTATTTTTTCTTTAATTTCTTGTTCATTGGAACAATGTTTACTGATTGGCCGCCTGAATATGGTAATCCTGTCCGGTAAAACCGGTCCGAAATTAAGCCGTCTTGCTTGGGCGTATCCCTCAAAAAGGCCGAACAGAGTTTCGCCGCGGCGAATTCCAAGTTTTTTTAATTGTTTTTTGTCCGGATAATTTTTGGTGAATATCGCCACATTGTATAATTTATTCTTAAATTTTTCAGGCAAATCATCCAAGGTTTCAGCAACCAGTTTTTCAAATTGTTCTTTTGATATTTTCATTTTATTTTTTTAGAACCGCGTAATAATTATGTTTGTCCTTATAAATTTTTTCAATTCGCAAGCCCGCTTTTTTTATTATTTTTTTTAATTCGCGTTTTCTGAAAGCATGGTAATATCTTTGGGATTTTCGGTTGAAGCCGGCAAACAATATATCTCCGAAGTCCATCCCGTTCTTCTTGATTAATTTAAGCGCCAAAAATTTAAAAATAAGTTTCTTGAATTTTTTTCGGCCCCACATGTTCCAAACCGTTATGATTATTTTTCCATCATCGCTTATTTTATTTTTTAATTGCTTTAAAGCGGCAATTTGCAAATCTTGTCCGGGAATGTGTTGAAGCGCGGCAACGCAAAAAACATAGTCAAAATTTATTTGCGGCATTTCGCTTAATTTCAGAATGTCGCCGACTATAAATTCGTAACTCGCGCGCGACTCGCGGCGCTGTTTTTTGATTCGTCGCTCGGCCAGTTTGATTAATTTTTCACTGCCGTCCACGCCCAGGTATTCAATTTTTTTATTTCCGAAGGCGTCCAACAGCCGTCCGTTGCCGCAGCCGGCGTCAAGGACCCTGTCGCCGTCCTTGATTTTTTCGGTTAATTTAATCAGCTCCGGCCATAACGGCTTATTTCTTGTTTCGCTAAACTCCTCCGCGATTTCATCATAATTGCGCTTGACGATATTCAGCAATTCTTTTTGCGTTTGTTTATTCATATTTAACATTTAAGCATTTTATTGGCAAATGTTTTTGCTCAAAATAACAAGAACGGAAAACATCCTCCTTTTATTAAATTATGTTAGGAATATGTTATCACAAACTTCCGTAAAGTCAACAAAAACCGCCGTCGGCATCGTTGTTCGGCGGGATTGCGCTAACTATGTTTTATTTGTTAACTTAATTATTGTTTGCGGATTATCCGACTTTGGCCCTGAGCCATAATTTTAAAAACACTTTTTATCGTTTTTTTCGCCTTCGGGACAACCATTGCCCCCGTTAAAATAAATTGTCATATTTTCCCAAAATCAATTTTGTTTTGATTTTGGTTTTATTAAAAGTCAATCAAAAATTCGCTTGACTAAATAGGCATACAATGTATACTAATGATATAATAAATTACAAACATTTCTGCCGATTGCGAATTTTAATAAAAATCATTTTTTGGTATTCGCGTTTTAAAGAATTCGCGGTTAGCAGATACAGCCATTAAATTTATGTCAGTGCCAGCCAGAAGGAAATCTTCTTCCAAAACCAAAAAAGGAAGGTCTCATCAAGCCTTGAAAAAGGTCAATTTAAGCAAGTGTCCCAAATGCGGAAAAGCGGTTGAGCCGCACAAAGCTTGCGCTTTTTGCGGCGCCTATAAAGGCAAGGAAACCATAAAGGTGAAGAGCAAAAAACAAAAGAAGAAGTAGGGCTATTATTAATATTAAAATAATATAGTTCAAAACTCAAAATGAAAAACTCAAAACAATAATGTAAAGCGCGGAATTAAAACAGCGCTCAGCTTTAATCGCAACTTTGAATTTTGAGTTTTAAGCTTTGAGTTTCTATTTATGTCTAACAGGCACTTAGCGCGCACTCTGGCGATGCAATCTTTGTTTCTCTGGGATTTTCATGGCAAGACGGAAAAAGATTTTGCCAAGCTCCGGAAAGAAATTTTTTCCAATTTCGCTCCGAATTTTGACGATAATGGTTTCGTGGAATCACTGATTAAAGGAGTGATAAAGCATTTGCCGGAAATAGACAAATATATCATTAAGTACGCCACCGAATGGCCGCTGGAACAGATTACCACGGTTGATCGCAATATTTTGCGCATCGGCGTGTATGAATTGATTTTTGACGATAAGATTCCGGCCAGGGTGGCCATCAACGAGGCGATAGAAATTGCCAAGGCGTTCGGCGGAGCATCTTCCGGCAAATTTGTTAATGGAGTGCTGGGGGCGATATATAACGCGATGGAAAAGAAAGACGAAGAAGAAGAAAAGAAAGCAAGCCCCACTCCGCCCCCCGCGAAGGGCGAGGCGTGACTCGGGCGGCTTTAGCCGCTCGTATCAGCGAAAGAAATTCGTTTTGAAATTGGCATATCGGCGTTGGCGTTAAATTATTGACGCGGCAAAGCCGCCGCGAACGCCGTTCTCCCTTACGGGTTATTTGCCGCCGCGCGGAGCCAAAACGCGAGCCGTGATGTTGTCAAGCGCTTGAAAAAAGCGAGTATGACATTAAGGCGCGAGAGGCCAAGCCTCCAATCGGAGGCTTGGCCTCTTTGTTTGGGGACGAACGGCCGTTCGCCCCTACGAATTATTTTTGGACGAACGCCGTTCTCTCCTCGCGCGCTGTTGATAAATATTAAAAAATATAATATACTTGAATTGTAGTCAATTTAACAAAAATAATTCGTAATTCGTAATTGGTAATTTGGGAAAATAAAATTTAAATTCGTTTTGCCCCAAGTTATAAACTACAAATTACTAATTTCAAGAATATGAAGGACCTCGCGAAGCTTGAGAAAATCATCGGTGTCAAATTTAAAAACAAAGACCTGCTTAAACAATCAATGGTGCATCGCTCTTATTTGAACGAACATCCAGAATTTCGGCTTCCGCATAACGAAAGGATGGAGTTTTTGGGAGACGCGGTTCTGGAAATCATAGTAACCGAACATTTGTTTCATAATTTTCCCGATACGCCCGAAGGGGATTTAACGAATTGGCGCGCCAGCTTGGTTAATTCCAAAATGTTGGCGGAGGTAGCAAACGCCATAGACCTTAAAGAGTTCATTTATTTGTCAAAAGGGGAGGCCAAGGACAAAAATTCAAAGGCGCGCCAATATATATTGGCCAACGCGGTTGAGGCGTTAATCGGCGCGATTTATTTGGACCAAGGGATAAAGGTGGCCGATAAATTCGTGCGAAAAAATATTTTATCAAAATTAGAGCATATTTTATCCAATAAATTATACTTGGATCCAAAATCAAAATTTCAAGAAAAATCACAGGAAGAGCTAAGCATAACGCCTCATTACAAAGTGTTGCGAGAGTCGGGGCCTGACCACGCCAAAATATTTGAAGTCGGTCTTTACGTCGGCGATGAACTAATCGCGAAAGGAAAGGGCTCCTCCAAGCAGGAGGCGCAAGTTGAAGCGGCGACCAAGGGAATAAAGAAGAAGGGATGGCAATAAAAACGCAAAAATCAAAAATCAAAATGACAATTAAAAATTAAAAACCAGCAAATTAAAAATAGCTTCGCGTTTTGAATTGTCATTTTGCGTTTTGATTTTTAAATTTTAAACTTTTTATTATGGATATCAAAAAATTATTTCAAATCGCGGTTAAGAGAGTGGCGTCGGACCTGCATCTGGTCGTGGGCCTGCCGCCAACGCTTAGAATTGACGGGGACTTGATTGAAATAGAAAAGGAAAAACCGGTAACGAATAAGGAAATGGAGCAAGGGGTTTTCTCCATCATTACCGCGAAACAAAAAGAAGAATTTATTAAAACGCGCGAGCTTGATTTCAGTTATGAATTGTCTGACTCCAGGTTTAGAGTGAATTTGCATTTTGAAAAAAACAATATCGGCTTGGTGGCGAGAATTATCAGCAATAAAATGCCCACGCTGGAAGGCCTTGGCATAGGGGATATAGTAAGAGATTTGTTAAACTTGAAACAGGGATTGATTTTGGTAACGGGGCCGACCGGGTGCGGCAAATCAACGACCCTGGCCGCCATGATCAATTATATTAACGCGAGCCGACGCTGCAACATAATAACCTTGGAAGATCCGATTGAATATTTGTTTACGCCGAATAAAAGCATCGTGATTCAGCGCCAGCTGGGAAGCGATATGCTGTCGTTCGCCGGCGGGCTAAAACATTGTTTAAGGCAAGATCCAAATGTTATCATGGTCGGCGAGATGCGGGATCTGGAAACCATCGCCACGACCATTACTTTGGCCGAAACCGGACATTTGGTTTTGGCGACGCTTCACACCTACAGCGCCGCCCAGACCATTGACCGCATTATTGATGTTTTCCCCCCGCATCAACAGAACCAGGTTCGTATGCAGTTGTCTATGACTTTGGCCAGCGTTATATCTCAACGTTTGTTGCCGAAAATCGGCGGCGGCAGGGTCGCGGCCCGTGAAATTATGGTGAATACTCCGGCTATTTCCAATTTGATTCGCGAGAACAAGGTGGCGCAGATTAAAACCGTTATTGAGACAAGCGCCAAAGACGGAATGGCAAGCATAGACCAAGATTTAAAAAGATTGTATAAGGAAAAATTGATAACCAAGGAGGCGGCGCAAGGCCAAATGGCCAATCCGGAATTATTGGATAAGTTTAGCATTTTACAGCGCTAAATCACCGCGCGGCAAAAGAACGTTGGGCGCGGACGTTTTCCGGCAAATATCGCGTAAACGTTTTTTAATCTGTTTCGCCGCCCGCCCTTCGCGAAAAACGGAATCGCGTTGTTTTGCCGTTTGGAGGCGGCGCGATTTACCAAAATCAAACCGGTTTAACGGCATATTCGCGTCCGGCGCGAAAATCGGCGGCAATTTTACCAAAAGGCGTTCGGCAACGACTCTATGGCGCTGATTTGGCGTTATTATTCCGTTTGCGGGGTTCGGCTTGACACTATTTTAAAATAATGTATAATATAGATACGTTTCTTGTCGGTTTATCCACAAAAAAATATATGATGAAAATAAATTTGCTAATTAAACTAAAAAGCGGTTAATTACACTGGCGATTTTAAGTGTTTTAAACCGCTTAAAACGCGGTTTTTTTGATTGTTAACATATCGTTTTTCGCGAAAAAACGGCGCGAATTCAAATAACTTATAGCTTATAACTTGTAACTTGACTTTGGCAACAAAGTCGGTTATAAATTATAAGTCGTAAGCCGCAATAAACGCAAAGAGATTCAAGGCCCGCGACAAGAACTTTAACAATTAAATAATTAAGAGCATCTAACAAGTTTATAGTTTATATATTTGCGTATAGATTATAAAACAAGCACTTTTGTTCGGTTAAAATCAAAAGTGTGGGAAAATTACGTTAAGAGTATATGGTGGATGCCTTGACATAAAAAGACGATGAAGGACGTAGCAGCCTGCGATAAGCTTCGGTGAGGTGGCAAGCAACCTTTGACCCGGAGATTTCCGAATGGGGAAACCTACTCGCTTGAAGAGCGAGTGTCCGCTGTCTGAACACATAGGACAGTGAGACGAGCACCCGGTGAATTGAAACATCTTAGTAACCGGAGGAAAAGAAAAAAATCGTTCGTGCCTCACTATCGTTCGGCACTCGTTTCAATTATCAATATTCAATAAATAATGATGATTGAAAATTGAAGCGAAGTGGCGAGCGGCGGCGAGGCGCGAACGCCATTCCCTGAGTAGCGGCGAGCGAAAGGGGAGGAGCCCAAACCTTCTAAACTGCGCCTTTCAGATGTCGGATTTCGGGAGTCGGATATCGTATGCGGATTTCAGGTTTTAAACTTAGGATAATTGTTTATCCGAAGTTTGATTCCGTTTTGTCCGACGCGAAATCCGAAATCTGAATTCCGACGTCTGGGGGCAGAAGGGTCTATGCCCATATGTTTAGAGGGGGTCGCAAGATCGTTGTGTTCACTGCATAGATAAAGTGAGGTAGAGATACAATATATTAACTTCCCTAGTTGAAGCGAGCTGGAAAGCTCCGCCAGAGAAGGTGATAGCCCTGTAAGGCGAAAGGGGTTATAACTCTACGACAACAATTCTTAAGTACCGCGGGACTCGTGAAATCCCGTGGGAATCCGGGTCGACTATGACCCAAGGCTAAATACTTTTTATGATCAATAGCGAACCAGTACCGTGAGGGAAAGGTGAAAAGCATCCCGGTGAGGGAGGTGAAATAGTACCTGAAACCATATACTTACAAGGAGTCGGAGCTTCGTGCCTCACTATCGTTCAGCACTTAAGTTCAAAATACAAAAATCAAAAATCAAAATTAAGGTATCGCTGCCGCGATTAATTTATTTAAAATTTTATAAATAAATTTATGAGCGCGGCGAATACGATAATTTTACATTTTGATTTTTAAATTTTGAATTTAGCGAAGTGGCGAGCGGCAGCGAGACACGGAGTGACGGCGTGCCTATTGAAGAATGAGCCAACGAGTTTATGCGCGTGGCTTGGCTAATCTCCGCTTGGAGAAGAGTCGCAGTGAAAGCGAGGGTTAACAGCCCGTATCTTATTTATTAGAAAGAAGGTCCTTTAATCTTCTTTCTAATATTTAAGACTGTCGCGCGTATAAGACCCGAAGCCGGGTGATCTAACCATGGCCAGGTTGAATGGAGTAGAAATACTTCAGGAGGACCGAACCCACTAGTCGTGCAACACTAGGGGATGAGCTGTGGTTAGCGGAGAAATTCCAATCGAACTCGGCAATAGCTGGTTCTCCTCGAAATAGCTTTAGGGCTAGCCTCGTATGTTTCTTATCGGGGGTAGAGCACTGAATGGGAACGGGCCGCAAGGTACCTTTCTCAACCAAACTCCGAATACCGGTAAGTCAAGTACGGGAGTTAGACTATGGGGGCTAAGCTCCATCAGTCAAAAGGGAAACAGCCCAGACCGCAATCTAAGGTCCCTAAATATATGCTAAGTGTTAAAAGTTGTGTCGTGACTGCGACAATTAGGAGGTTGGCTTAGAAGCAGCCATCCTTTAAAGAAAGCGTAACAGCTCACTAATCTAGTTGTCTCGCGCTGAAAATTTACCGGGGCTAAGCATATTACCGAAGATGCGGATGATCAGATGTCGGATTTCGGAAGTCGGATATCGGATTTATTTCAAATTTAATGTTTAAATTTGCAATCCGAAATCCGAAATCTGAATTCCGATGTCTGGTCATGGTAGAGGAGCATTCTTAATCCGCTGAAGCCGAATCGCGAGGTTTAGTGGAGGATTAAGAAGAGAGAATGTTGGCATGAGTAGCAAAAAGGCGGGTGAGAACCCCGCCCACCGTAAGCCTAAGGTTTCCTGGGCAACGCAAATCGACCCAGGGTTAGTCGGTCCTAAGACGAGCCCCGTGTAGTGCGGGGGTAGCCGATGGAAGAGCTGGTTAATATTCCAGCACTGCCGTGTTATTCCGAGGAGGGGACGCGGTTTCGGATTTTGAGCGTTCTATGGTATGAACGTTGACGGTATCGTTTCGGCGGTATTGTCTGAAGATGAAGCTTCGGCGGAATCAACTCAAGAAAAGAAACCGCCAAGAAAAGCCTCCAAGGGCCAATAACGCGGCAACCGTACCGCAAACCGACACAGGTAGGCGAGGCGAGTAGCCTCAGGTGTACGAGAGAACCTTCGTTAAGGAACTAGGCAAAACAGCGGTCGTAAGTTCGCAATATGGCCTGCCCGTGCGCTTCGCTATCGCTACGCTAAGTTAAAAATGTAAAAATCAAAAATCAAAATTAAGGTGTCGCCGCCGCGACGAATTTATTTAAAAATTTTCTAAATAAATTTATGAGCGGAGCGAATACTGAAATTTTACACTTTGATTTTTAAACTTTAAATTTAGCGGAGCGATAGCGGAGCGTATGGGCCGCAGCTAAAGACGCCTGGTGACTGTTTATCAAAAACACAGCTCTCTGCTAACTCGTAAGAGGATGTATAGGGGGTGATGCCTGGCCAGTGTCCGAACGTTAAGGGGAGAGGTTAGCGCTTCGCTGTCGCCACACTAAGCTAAAAACGCGAAAATCAAAAATCAGAATTAAGGTGTCGCCGCCGCGACGAATTTATTTAAAAATTTTCTAAATAAATTTATGAGCGGAGCGAATACTGAAATTTTACACTTTGATTTTTAAACTTTAAATTTAGCGGAGCGATAGCGGAGCGTGAAGCTTTGAACCGAAGCGCGGATGAACGCCGGCGGTAACTATAACCGTCCTAAGGTACCGAAATTCCTTGTCGGGTAAATTCCGACCTGCAGGAATGGCATAACAACTGGGCAACTGTCTCAACGAAGGACTCGGCGAAATTGCAGTACGAGTAAAGATGCTCGTTAACCATAGTTGGACGAAAAGACCCCGTGAAGCTTTACTACAGCTTAATATTGGATTAGGGGTATGCATGTTCAGTATAGGTGGGAGTTTGTGCCTCACTATCGTTCGGCACTTAAGTTCAAAATGTAAAAATCAAAATGAAAAATTAAGGTGTCGCTATCGCGACGAATTTATTAATAATTATTTTAATAAATTATGAGCGAAGCGAATACCAGAATTTTGCATTTTGCATTTTAAATTTTACATTTGAGTGAGTGGCGAGCGGCAGCGAGGCACGAACGCCAGTGAGATACCACCCTTGTATATTTTTAATTCTAACTTGCAGCCTTGAAGCAGGAGCGAGGACAGTATTTGGCGGGTAGTTTGTCTGGGGCGGATGCCTCCCAAAAGGTAACGGAGGCGTTTACCAAGGTCGGCTATTCCGGAATGGAAACCCGGAAGATAGTGTAAAGGCATAAGCCGGCTTTACTGCGAGACCCACAAGTCAAGCAGTCGCGAAAGCGGAACTTAGTGATCCGACCGTTCGATATAGGACGGCGGAAGCTCATCGGATAAAAGCTACTCCGGGGATAACAGGCTAGTCTGGTCCAAGAGTTCACATCGACGACCAGGTTCGGCACCTCGATGTCGGCTCGTCGCATCCTGGGGGTGAAGAAGCTCCCAAGGGTTGGGCTGTTCGCCCATTAAAGCGGCACGCGAGCTGGGTTCAGACCGTCGTAAGACAGGTCGGTCTCCTATCCACTATGGTCGCGGAAACTTGAGAAGGCCGTTCCCTAGTACGAGAGGACCGGGAATGACGAAGCTCTAGTGTACCGGCTGTTCCACCAGGGGCATTGCCGGGTAGCTACCTTCGGTTTGGATAAGCGCTGAAAGCATATAAGCGCGAAGCCGTCTTCAAGATTAGGTTTCACAGGTTCGTGAGAGACTATCACGTTGATAGGCCTTAGGTGTAAGCGCGGTAACGCGTTGAGCCGAGAGGTACTAATATACCGTTTAATTTTCCCACATTTTTGGTTTTAATCATCTTTGGATTCATAAAGACATCATTATTTTGGTGGTTCCAGCGAAGGGCCGCGCTTCCCTCGCCCCTTTTTTAAGTTTAAAATTTCCGGTGCTTCCAGCGATGAGGACACACCTGTTCCCATCCCGAACACAGAAGTTAAGCTCATCAGCGCTGATGATACTTGGGCATTAGCCCCGGGAAAGTAGGTCAGTGCCGGAAATTTTGAACTTAAATTATTAAAAAGGCGAGGGAGTGAATTCTGGAATTAAGCCTCGGCGCCGATGATTTCGGCTTTAATTCCGAGAAAACGGGCCGCCACCGGAATAATGGTGTTTTTTTGCGCTCAAAATCGGCCGTAACGGCCATAACGGTATTTGGCGACAGTTTCGCGAGCGGGCTTGTTGGCGGATTGACCGCCAAAACGGCCCTTGCTCGGAATAACGCGAAATGATAAAATGTATTTATGATAAGAGGTAAGATAAAACATGTAACGGTTATGGTGAGTTACGTGTTTTTATTTTTTTAAATATGTGCGGAATTGTCGGTTATTTGGGCGAAAACAGCGCCTTACCCGCTCTTATTGACGGATTGAGGCGATTGGAATATCGGGGATATGACTCCTCCGGTATCGCTTTGCGTTTGGGAAGCGATATTCAATCCGTAAAGGCGGTTGGGAAAATTAAGGCGTTGGAAGAGAAGATTTTTGGAAAGGACGTAAAATCCCCCCAATCCCCCTTTGCCAAGTGGGGGAATTATAATAAATCCCCCCAGCTCCAATATCCGCGGGGGTGTCTTGGGATTGCTCATACTCGCTGGGCAACGCATGGAGAGCCGAGCGAGGCCAACGCGCATCCGCATTCGGACTGCCTCGGAAAGATTTGGATAGCGCACAACGGCATCATTGAAAATTATAAAGAGCTGAAAGAAAAACTGGAAGAGAAAGGGCATAAATTCAAGTCGGAAACCGATACCGAGGTTATCGCGCATTTGATTGAGGATTTTTACCCCCACACCAATACCAATGATAATGTTAGTGTTGGCGCCGGGAAGAGCGGCGGTGATTTAGCCGGTTCACTGCGAAAGGCATTAAAATTATTAGAGGGCGCTTACGGGATTGTGTTAATTCACGAAGATTATCCGGACAAAATTATGGCGGCGAAAATGGGAAGCCCGCTCGCCATCGGGCTTGGCGATACGGAAACGATAATCGCCTCCGATGTTTCCGCCATAATAACGCGCGCCAAGCAGGTGATATATTTGGATGACGGCGAAGTCGCCGAGATAAGCAAAAATGATTTGCGTATTTTCAATATTGATAACGTAAAAATTGAAAAAAAAATAGAAGAGATTGATTGGGATATGGGAGAGGCGGAGAAAAAAGGTTTTCCGCATTTTATGCTTAAGGAAATTTTTGAACAGCCGGAGTCAATTATGAACAGCATCCGCGGACGCGTTATGGAGCGAGAGGGAAAAGCAAAGTTGGGCGGATTTGATTCGGTTTCCAAGAAATTAAGGGATATTAACAGGATTATTATCACCGCTTGCGGAACAGCCATGCACGCCGGATTAGTCGGCGAGTATATGCTGGAGGAATACGCCGGAATTCCGACCGAGGTTGAATACGCGTCCGAGTTCCGCTACCGCCGGCCGATAATTGATAAAAACACCGCGCTTTTGGCGATAAGCCAGTCGGGTGAAACGGCGGACACTTTGGCGGCGATCCGCGAAGCCAAGGAAAAAAACGCTTTAACCTTGGGCATAGTCAATGTGGTCGGCTCAAGCATAGCCCGCGAGATTGACGCCGGCGCCTACAATCATATCGGGCCGGAAATATCGGTCGCTTCCACCAAGGCGTTCACTTCGCAAGTCGCGATTATGGCTTTAATAACCGTGTATTTGGGCAGGCAAAGGCGGATGTCGCTTATTACGGGCGAACGCATAATAAAAGAGCTGTTATTAATTCCGGAGAAAATAAAAGATATCTTGGGGCAAAACAATGAGATTAAAAAAATCGCCGAAAAATACGTAAACGCGGAAAACTTCTTTTATTTGGGAAGAAAATATAATTATCCGACCGCCTTGGAGGGCGCTTTAAAATTAAAAGAGATTTCCTATATCCACGCCGAGGGCATTCCTTCCGGCGAAATGAAGCACGGCTCCATCGCCATGATTGACGAAAATTTTCCGAGCGTGTTTATCTGCCCGCGAGACAGCGTTTATGAGAAAAACATCAGCAATATGGAAGAGATTAAATCAAGGGGCGGGCGCGTTATCGCCGTTGCCACCGAGGGCGACGAGCGAATAAAAGAAATGGCCGATGATATAATATATATACCGAAAACTTTGGAGATGCTAACCCCGATTTTGGCGACCGCGCCGCTCCAATTGTTCGCCTATCATGTGTCGGCGTTAAAGGGATTGGATGTTGATAAACCGAGAAATTTGGCGAAGAGCGTGACGGTGGAATAACGTATATTGATAAGCGCTGTTAACAAATAAAAAATTTGGTTTAAACTGGTCCGTAGGGGCGAACGGCTGTTCGCCCTTGGCGGCGGAACGGGTACCTGTTTTTGTTCACGAACGATTTATTCCTCTTGCCGGAGGCAAAATATTATTTGGGGCTATTTTTTTTAAATTCCTTTTTAAAAAACATAATAAATAAAAATAAAAAATGTACTAATAAATAATAATAGGAAAGAGTTAATAAAAATCCTATAATTCCGATTGCGCTTATTCCCGTAAACACCCCGCCCGCAACCGGTCTTAAAAGTAATGGGGAAAAGCTATATGCTAATTGAGCCATTATGGAAACAATAAAATTTACCGGGAATAAAACATGCCGAAAATTTCCAGTGATAGGTATATAGCCGTGGCTGTTAAAAAATTTCATGTTAAAAATATTTATGGCTCCAAAAAATAAATACAGAAAAGCGGCCATTAAACTTTTTTTGGTTTTATTTTTCATAAAAAATTTAGTCGGGGGGTCGTATTTATAATACGTCCCCCCGACCGATCACAAATTAATAAAGAAATAGAGGAGTTGCCGATATATAACCAGGCACATCCGCTTGGTTGGCGAGTCGAATCCTGTATGATATGCTGGCGCTTCCACTTCTATTCTTTATAAAAAAGAACAATAAAACCCCCCATTCTTTTTATTTTTGCCATCTTGTTAAATTTACTCTCTCCTTCGGAGCCCCTGACGGATATTCTGGTGAGGCCAATATTTTTTAAGAAGTGATAAATCCAACAATAATTATAAAAAATGAAATTATTGTTAAAACAAAAAAAATCTTGGGGCGCGTCTTTTTTTATTTAACGAAATAATAATACTTGATATTCCAATTGATCCCAAGAGTCCGGCAATACCCGCGCCAAACAACCATACTGTATGTCCATTCCAAATTTCGTCCATTCCGGTTATAAGGAAAATGGCAACAAAAACACAAAGAGATAAGCCAAATATAAAAAGAATAATATTTTCTATAAAATATCTGATGCTAATCATATGAATTAAGAGCATGGAAAAATGTTTTTGAACGATGAAACGCGGTTTATTAAAATATAGTAGATTTAAATTTTAATATTAAAAAACGCAAATGAACGCCATTATTCTATTCTTTTTTATTGGTGGCTTTTTAACTATTCACATTATAACAAAAGATAAAATTAACAACAATGCGTATAATTTATTATACGCATTATTGTTTTTTTGTTTAAATTAAAGTAAAATGTTTATATTAACATAAAGAAATAAAATCCAGCGGCGGCCCCCGTTATCGCCGTTGCCACCGAGTGCGACGGGCGAATAAAAGAAATAGCCGATGATGTGATATATATCCCGAAAACTTTGGAGATGCTAACGCCGATTTTAGCGACCGCGCCGCTCCAATTATTCGCCTATCATGTGTCGGCGTTAGTAGGGGCGAACGGCTGTTCGCCCTTGGTGATGGAACGGACATTTGTTTTTGTTCGCGGAACGATTTTCCGCTTGCTGTTTGGCGCAAGCCTCTGTTCGCCAATCGGGGCGAACAGCCGTTCGCCCCTACGGGGGGAAAATCGTTTTTATCGCGGCATTCGGAGACGGCAATTTATTTTCGCGCCCGCATGGTTGAATTTATTTCGTTCATGATTTCGTTTAACTTAAAAATT